>JAHXHI010000203.1 GCA_025656775.1 gamma proteobacterium symbiont of Bathyaustriella thionipta | reverse complement strand
GCCACTCAAGAGAAAGGCTGAATTAAATCGTTAGCATTATGCTTTATGTCAAAAAAGGTGTTTTTGGAGTAATTCTACAGCCTCAACGGCACAATTACTGGCTTTTGATCTTTCAGCTTATGCCTTATTACCAATCGCCATTGGCTTCTTTATGACGTTTACTGCCAAGCATGAAAAAGTTAAATACTATGGCATGATGCTTATGGGTTTAGGTCTGGTGTTTTTCGGTATGGGGCTTATGAGTGACGCAATGACGCCGCTGCGCACCTTTGAACCCTTTGTTGAATTTTTAAAATCAATGGAAAACCCCATGATTGGTGTCCTTGCCGGTGCCTTGTTTACCGGTCTGGTGCAATCATCAGCGGCCACTATGGGTATTGCTATTGCTATGGCAAGCGAAGGATTATTAAGTCTGCCTGCCGGAATTGCACTTGCCTTAGGTGCCAATATAGGGACCTGTGTGACTGTTGCATTTGCGGCATTGGGTAAGCCTGTTGAGGCAGTTCGTGCTGCGATAGTACATGTCTTGTTCAATGTGATAGGCGTATTATTGTGGATTATGTTTATACCACAACTGGCTGACCTTGCCGCTGCGATCTCACCTGCTGCTGATATTGCTAGTCAGACTTCGGCTTCTGATGTGCCGCGACAAATTGCCAATGCGAATACATTGTTTAATGTCGTTAATACCATTATATTTTTGGGCTTTACCGGCTGGTTTGCAAAGATTGCAACCCGCCTGGCACCCACGCCTGCTAAGAAAAAAGGGGTGATTATTGAACCCAAATATATTATTGCTGATGCGATTCAGACGCCCTCTCTGGCGCTTGAGCAGGTTCGAATGGAACTGGCTCACATGGGTGGAATTGTAAATAGTATGCTGCATGCCGTTCAACCGGCCATTATTGACAAAGATCGTAAACAAATTGATAAAATCGTCTCAATGGATAATAAGGTTAATATTCTTGAAGAATCAATTCTTAACTATCTTCGTCTATTACGACAAGAAGAATTAACGGATAAAGAAAGTGCTGATCTGCAGACCATTATGACTGCGACTATTAATTTAGAAGAACTGGCCGATGTGATTAAAAATGAGCTGTGTGAAATTGCAATTTATTATATCGATGGCGAGCAAAAGCCCAGTGAAGTTACACGAGAGTTATTCCAGAATTTCTATCAGGATGTCTGCCACTCCGTGCATGATGCGGTCAAAGCGATTAGTGAAGATGATCAACAAGTGGCCGAAAAAGTGATCAATAGAAGAGCCGATATCAAATTGTATCAGGATAAAATTTTATCCAGAAAATCAAGTCACCTGGGCAGTGAAGAATTAAATTATCTGCAAAAGGCACGCCTGGAAATGTCATTAATGGAAAAACTGTATCGGATTTATTCACATGCAAGGAGTATTGCTAAAGTGGTACTGCCTGTCGCACTGAGTAAGAATACCTGATTTATTCAGGTTAAATGATTGTATTTTTTGACCAGTATAATAGAAATGCTTTCTTTGCTGAAGAATTCAGTTCTATATGATAAATTAGTTTTTTAAAATTCCACTATTTTTATATTTAAGGTTGAGATATTTTATGGATTTAAGCTGGTTAGTCATTTCACTGGCAGAAACAGGATGGTTGATTGCCACCTTCTTTTTGGGCTTATTGGCTTATAAAATTGGTTTGCCGCCAATGGTAGGTTTTTTATGTGTGGGTTTTATTTTAAAAGCCTATGGTTATGAAAGTACCCATGAACTTCGAGAAATTGCTGATTTGGGCGTGACCCTCATGCTATTTACCATAGGCTTGAAATTAGATGTAAAAAGTCTGCTGCGCGTTCAGATTTGGGGTGTTGCTTCAGCCCATATGTTAATTACAATAATTATTTATGCCGGATTAATTGTTGCGTTAAGCTTCACTGGTCTGTCCAGTTTTGCTGGTATTGATTTGTGGACGGCTGTACTTATTGCTTTTGCGCTCAGTTTTTCCAGTACCGTGTTTGCGGTAAAGGTGCTTGAAGGCAAGAATGAAATGGGTGCGCTTTATGCGCAAATAGCAATTGGCATTTTAATTGTTCAGGACATCTTTGCGGTAATATTCTTAACGGCATCGACCGGTAAACTACCGTCTATATGGGCCTTGGCTCTGCTTGGTTTACCTTTAATTCGTCCTGTGCTTTATAAGCTTATGGATGAGGTTAAGCATGGTGAATTGTTAGTATTATATAGCTTGCTTTTAGCGGTTGGCGGTGCTGCGTTGTTTGAAATAGTGGGTATGAAAGCGGATCTGGGTGCCTTGATTTTTGGTGTTTTATTAGCATCACATAGCAAAGCGCCTGAAGTCTCTAAAACACTTTATAATTTTAAAGATCTTTTTCTGGTCGGCTTTTTTGTCAATATAGGACTCTCTGGTGATCCAACCATTGGTAATTTAATTATGGCCGGTGCTTTATCCATATTTATGCTTGTTAAAGTCATGCTGTTTTTCTGGTTATTAGTTAAGACACAATTAAGGGCAAGGACGGCTTTTCTCTCATCATTAAGTCTGGCTAACTATTCAGAGTTTGGCCTGATAGTGGGTGCTATTGGAGTCAGTAATGGCTGGATGAGTAATGAGTGGTTGATTACCATTGCTATCGCTCTGGCAATGACCTTTGTCATTGCCTCACCGGTCAATGCGGCTGCTCATGACTTATATGCTGGTTATTCAAACAAAATCAGACATCTGCAGACAGCAATACGACTCAAAGACGAATTGCCGGTTGATTTATCAGGTGCCAGAATTCTTGTTTTTGGAATGGGACGGATTGGTACCGGTGTTTATAATGATCTTAATTATCACTTCCCTGGTAAAGTTAAAGGGATTGATTTTGATACCGGCGTGTTTCATGAGCATAAAGCCCAAAAAAGGAATGTCGCCTATGCTGATGTAATGGATAAAGATTTTTGGGGAAAAATTGATTTAAAAGAGGTCACCATGGTCTTTTTAAATCTGCCTGATTTTGACAAAAACCTATTTAGTGTGAACCAGTTAAAAGAAAAAGACTTTCAGGGACAAATTTCAGCAATTGCTTTGTATGATAGTGAAATTAGCCCGTTAAAAGAAGCGGGTGCTGCTGCTGTCTATAATTTTTATTCTGAAGCAGGTATTGGTTTTGCTGAACATGTGAGACACAATTTAATGAATATTGATAGAAGAGAAAAGAAGAGTCTTCAACCGACTAAGGAGTCTTCAACCGACTAAGGTGAAAGGACTTAAATTGAATGAAAATTAAGCAAGAATATCGGGAATTAATAGATTTTCAAGTTTCGTTATTTCATCTTTTAAAAGTAGTTTACGTTTTTTAAGGCGAGAAAGCTGCAGCTGAGTATGGATGGTTTTGGGCATGTGATGGATTGCATCATCTAAATCTCGATGTTCCAGTTTTAAAGCTTCAAGTTTTTCGCGTATTTTATGTTTTTCTACTTCATTCATTGATTTGTTTTTATTCTTAAAATAGTGAGCAGGACAGGTGTTAAGTATCAGTGATAAAAAATTTAAAATCAAGATTAAGGAGTACAAAATGTCTATCAGTAAAATGATTTATTTTTTGTTCAGCAGCATTGTTTTATGCCTGCTATTAGGAATTTCAGCTTGTTCTACACAAACAACACTATATGAGCGCTGGAATGATGAACAGTATTCCGGGCCTATGCTCAAAAATGTATTAGTGCTGGGCATCTTTAAAGATGATATTCAACGCCGTTCATTTGAAGCGACTTTTGTTAAAGAGGTTAATGCAGGAAACAAGCATGCTGTTGCAGGTTATACTTTGATGCCCAATGCAGAAGATTCTGATACCAAAGAAGATATTTTGGCTGCAGTAAAAAAAATGGGTGCCGATTCAGTCTTAATTACCAGCTATAAAGGCACTGTAGAAAAACAGCGTGAAGTGCCTCCTCGTGTCGAATATATACCCAGAACGGGCATGGGCTATGGACGCTATGGCTATGGCTATGGCGGCTATTATGGTTCAAGATACGATATGGTGTATCAGCCTGGATACACTACCACTGATACCATTGTCCAGCTTGAAACAAGAGTCTTCTCAGTAGCAGATGAAAAACTGGTTTGGGCAGGAAAATCAAAAAGTGTTAATGTATCATCAGGAGAAAAAGTGGTTAAAGAGCTGGTCAGACTAGTGGTTAAAGATATGAAGGAAAGTGGTTTAATTAAATAAACTGACTGTAGAAAATTACCTTCAAATACAACTCACGGAGATAAAATAATTGGATAATAAATTTAGTGTGATCTACACGGGCTTGCAAGAGGGTATTGCAGTAGAGGATTTTATCTCAAAATTTTGCAGTAAGTTTGGTATCAGTGAACAAAAAGCGCAACAAATTGCTGCTTCAGGCTCTGAAGTTGTGGTAAAAAAAGATCTGGATGAACACAAAGCCGCACAATATCGAAGTGCCTTTGAAAGCTGTGGCATGATTATTCGACTGGAAGAGGTTGCTGTGGATCCAGGGGTTGCCAGTGGATTGTCGTTAGAGCCAATGGCTAATGAAGTCTCTCACGCCACTGATACCAATGCTATAGAAAAAAATAGCAGTGAAAATCCTCGCTGTCCTAAATGTGGTTCGGATCAAATTGAAGGTGATGAATGTCAGGCCTGTGGTATTTATATTTCCAAGTATATACAGAGTCAGCAAAATACCACTATCGTCCATGATGAACCTGCAGAACAGTTTGGTTCAAAAAGTGTGACTAATCCTTATGAACCTCCGGAAGCTGAATTGTCTGATCCGGCTGATTATGATTTAGAACCAGGGAAAGTGTCATTAGGCAGTGGTATTCACTGGCTGGGAAGAGGTTTTTGGCACTTTAAGCAAAATCCGCTTGCCTGGGTGGGCGCTATTATTGTTTTTATCTTACTTTCTATTGTCGTGTCTTTTATCCCTTTGGTGGGCGTGTTGGCAATTAACCTGTTTTCACCTGTTATTATGGCTGGTTTTATCTTAGGAAGTCATGAACAGCATGAAGGCGGGGATTTCAGGGTCGGCCACTTATTTGCGGGTTTTTCAAATAATGTGGGCCAATTAGTATTGGTCGGTGTGATTTACCTGTTAGGCATTATGTTAATTGGAGCCTCTTTTGGGATCATTATGGGGGGAACAATGGCGGCAACAGGTATGGCTGATCCCAATATGGATCCTGAAGCATTAATGACTCTTCTGGGACCCGGCATGACTATTATGATGTTGATTGCTGCTGCTTTACTGACTTTGCTGGCAATGGCTTATTACTATGCACCTACCCTCATTGCGATTGAAGATCTAAGTGCCATGAAAGCAATGAAATTGAGTATGAAAGCCTGTTTAAAAAATTGGCTGGCTTTTATCATTTATGGGTTAATTGTTATCGTGCTGTTTTTTATTGCAGCAATTCCCGTTTTTCTGGGGTATTTAATTTTAATCCCGGTGCTTCAAGCTGCAATTTATGTCTCATATCGAGATATCTTTCGCCATGAATAAACCCTGAACTTTTCTATTTATAATCTGAATATGTGTAGTAGAGATATCTTCAGCCAGGGAAACAGGGGTAATGACAAAAGATTATCGGCTTTGAACGATATTTTGTGTAATTTATTGCTTATAGGAATGGTTAATCAATGACTTATATCGGTTGCTACAATTTATGCTGAAACTGAGATCCTGGTTATTGTTGTGCCATTTCTGCATGAATTGATATCCCATCTATTAATCTTCTATCTCTGCTAAATAGATACTGCTAAAATACTCCTTTTGATGCTGGCCTATCAATGCTTAAACTCTCAAACTTATCATTACGACGCGGTGTGCGATTATTGCTCCAGGACGTCAATATTACTATTCACCCTCGCCAGAAAGTGGGGATTACCGGCGGTAACGGTTGTGGTAAATCCAGTCTGTTCGCATTGATTAATAATGAACTTCATACTGACAGCGGTGATTTCTTTATTCCTCAAAACTGGATCATTGCCCATGTTGCCCAGGAATCACCTGCAACGGAACGCCCGGCCATAGACTACGTGATCGATGGTGATAATGAGCTGCGTCATATTGAACAGGCCATTGAAGAGGCTAATCAATCAGGCCATGGTGAATTGCTGGGTAAACTCTATGCACAGCTAGAGGAGGCTGATGGCTATACCGCCAATAGCAGAGCAGCCCAACTGCTTTCTGGTTTAGGGTTTTCTCAGGATCAGGTCACTCATTCCGTTAATAGTTTTTCAGGCGGCTGGCGTATGCGCCTGAACCTGGCTCGGGCATTAATGTGTCGCTCAGATCTATTGTTATTGGATGAGCCCACCAATCACCTGGATATGGATGCGGTACTCTGGCTGGAAGACTGGTTGAAAAAATATGCCGGCACACTCTTACTGATTTCTCATGATCGTGACTTTCTTGACAGTGTAATGACTCATATTGCTCATATTGAACATCAGTCCATGACTTTGTATAGCGGTAATTATTCACAGTTTGAGCGCATTCGCGCTGAACAATTAGCACAACAACAGGTGCTTTATGAGCGTCAGCAACAGGAAATCAAGCATATACAAAGCTTTATTAATCGTTTTAAGGCTAAAGCCACCAAGGCCAAACAGGCGCAATCCAGAGTTAAGACATTAGAGAAAATGGAACTGATTTCACAGGCCCATGTGGATTCACCTTTTCACTTTGAATTTCATGCACCGGATAAAATCCCCAATCCTCTAGTCTCACTTGAGGATATCAAATTAGGCTATGGTGAAACGACCATACTGGATCATGTGCATATTAATCTGCAGCCGGGTTCCCGTATTGGATTATTGGGGCATAATGGTGCGGGTAAATCGACCTTCATTAAGTTATTAGCAGATGAACTGGCGGTTCAGTCAGGTCGGGTAGAGCGTTCCAGTGAATTGCGTATTGGTTACTTCGCTCAGCATCAATTGGAGCAGTTACACCCTGATGATACACCCATGGAACATTTTCAGCGACTGGATAAAAGAGCTACTGAACAATCATTGCGCAATCATCTGGGTGGTTTTGGGTTTAGTGGTGATAAAGTTGAATCGAAAATAGCACCCTTTTCTGGTGGGGAGAAAGCACGTTTAGTATTTGCGACACTGGTTTATCAAAAACCTAACTTATTATTACTGGATGAGCCTACCAATCATCTGGACCTGGATATGCGTCATGCCATTAGTCTTGCTTTGCAGGAATTTGAAGGCGCTATGGTCATCGTTTCTCACGACAGGCACTTATTGCGTAGTGTGACCGATGAGTTCTATCTGGTTGTAGATCAAAAAGTGACTGCTTTTAAAGGTGATTTAGAAGACTATAGAAACTGGATCACTGATCAGAAAAAACAGGAAGCAGTGGATAATGTCGTTATTAAGGCTGCAAAAGATCATACCGGCAAAAATAAGACGCCCGTTAATTCTGCTCAAAGTAAAAAGGAACAAAAACGGCTTGAAGCTGAAAAACGAAAGCTGCTGCAGCCACTCAGAAACAAGCAGACCAAACTCGAAAAAGAAATGGATAAACTCACTCATGAAAAAGAAAAAATAGAAGTGCTTTTAGCCAGTCCGGATATCTATGAAGACAGTAAAAAAGTACACTTAAAAGATCTTTTACAGCAACAAGTTAAATTAACTCAATCGCTTGATGATACTGAAGAACAATGGATGATTATCAGTGAAGAACTTGAATCACTCTAATCAGGGTATTTCTGGATGAAAAAATTACTTAAAGCCTTAATAAAAATAGCCTCTGTACTGATTATTATTTTTGTCATGATTTCAATCGGGGTGGCGCTATTTGTCGATATTAATCAATATAAAACAGAAATTACCCAGCTGGTCGAAAAAGAAACAGGGCTTAAGCTGGAAATAAAGGGTGAATTAAGATTAAGTGTTTTTTCTGGAATTAAGTTTAATGCAAACGACCTTAAACTCTGGTCAGATAAAGAACTGATTGCTGATGTCGAGTCCGTTAGTTTAGGATTGACTGCTTATTCTCTCTATCTTGGTAAGCTGGAGATTACCTCAGTTGATCTCTCAGTGAGAACACTAAAAATATCCAGAGATAAAAAAGGTCAGTTTAATTTCTTACCCTTATATAACAGTACTTTAGCAGACAGCAGCCCCAAGAAAAGTATTGCAAACCAGACCCAGGAGTTTTCATTAAACTCTCTGGCAATAAAAAACATACAATTATCAATCGAACAATTTCAATATCTTGATGATTTATCATCAGTCTCAATAAAATTAACCACAAGCCAGGCTTCTTTGTCCTTACTGCCTGTTATCGATCATCATGAACTCGTTAATGATGATCCACGTGTGTTGGTGGCTTATACTTATGATGGTGAGCTGGCTATTAAAAAGGCATTAATCAATCAATACCAGATTTCTAATCTGGCATTGCATTTTAGTGATCAAAAAGGTGATTTTATTGCTGATCAATTAAGCTTTGGTTTTCTTGAGGAGGGAATGAATCATGCACCACCACCTGTTATGTTTGATGCACAGGGTAAACTGATATTTAAACTGCGTTACCACATACCGGAAGGTGTTTCTGAACCTGTTTGGGCACAACCTGAACTTGTAAAGATAGGTCAGTTTGATTTTAATTTACCTCAATTTAAACTGTCAGATAAACATTATCAAATTGAAACAGAACACACTCATCTTGTTTTTGATGAAATGAGTATTTTTGATGCAAAGCAATATTTATTGAATGAACTATTAATAAAATCTTTAACTGCGGACAGCAGGAAAGTAGTAATTGCTCCTGCAAATAATAGTGAAAATATTGCTAAGTATGATTTTAAGCAGGTTCATCTAGCGCTTAATAATGTACCCGTTATTCATCAAGGTAAACCACTTGATGTGTTGTCAGATGTCTTTCTAAAGAAGTTTGCTAATAATGCTGAAATTAAATTAACCAGCGATACCTTGCAATATAAGTCTCAGGGGGTTGATAATTTAAATGTTGCTCTAAAAGGTAATGTTGACAAAATTGATTTCTTAATGTCATCATCAAATGTAATGAACTCTTCTGCTACCGCTGAAGGCTATTTAAAGGTATCTCCTGCAACACAAAAAGAGTCACCTCAGTGGCAGTTCAAAGTGCTTAGTGATAAGTTACATTTAGCAACATTTTCGGAATTAACGAATTCTGCCATTAAAATAGAAGGTATTTCTTCTATAGATACCCGTTTCTCTGGCACTTATAATGATTCTAAATTTCACATCACCAATGCCAGGGTTAATACCCGTGCAGATAATGTATTATTAAAAGGGATTAACCTCAACAAGCTTCTGGATGATTTTCAAAATTCTCAACGTGTGGGTTTGTTAGATGTTGGTGCGGTTGTTCTAATGGGACCCACCGGAATGCTGCTGACTAAAGGCAATGATTATAATAACCTTGTTAAATCTCTGGCAAGTAAAGGTAATAGTAAAATTAATCAATTAAGCTTAAATATGTCTCTGTCTAATAATATCGTGACCATGAATGATGTGGCATTTTCTACACAGAAACACCGTATCGCAGCAAAAGGAAAAATTAATAAAGATAAGCAAACATTTAACAACTTTACCGTGGCCACTATTGATCAACAGGGTTGTCCTATTTACGCAGAAGCAGTACAAGGCACTTTATCTAAACCAAAAATAAAAAAAGTCAATGTGGTCGTCAGTGGCATTGTTAATCCGATAAGTTCACTGGTTAAAAAGGTCAGCAAACAATTAAATATCCAATGTAGCGAAGTTTTTTATAATGGCGTTGTAAAATCACCTGCACAATAAATAGTGATCCTGTGATTTAAATGATTAGCTTGAATAATGTACAAAAAGTGTATATTCTTTATCTACGATAATAATTATAAATTTATGAGGTAGTGGTATGTCTGCAGAAATCAGTTATTTATTACCAAAAAACAAGCGTACAGTCTGGGTGCCGGAGTTAGAAGTCATGGATAGTGACTCAGAACCGATGATTGATATTCCTTTATTGGGTTTTATTACCGCGGGTAATCCTATTGAACGAGTGGAGCAGAACGAATCGATTGCTATCCCCGAATCGATGGTCAGCCGTAATACCTATGCACTGAAAGTTCGCGGACATTCAATGATTGATGATAATATTGAGGATGGTGATGTGGTGATTATTGAGAAAACAGAAAGCGCGACTAACGGCCAGTCTGTTGTTTGTTTAATCAATAATGAACAAGTCACATTAAAGAAATTTTATATCGAAAAGATGGGCATTCGTCTGCAACCGGCTAACCCGGATATGGAACCTATTTTTTTAAAAAATGAAGAAGTGCAGATACTGGGTGTGGTTTCTGGTGTCGTAAGAAATTTCCATTAACCATTAGTCTTATTTAAATACTATGACGTGACAGATATAACCCCAAATGCTTCTGATAGCAAAACGACTAATAGTATAAAGATACTGACCTATAATATTCATAAAGGTTTTAGTATTGCTAACAGGCGTTTTACCCTGTTAGCAATTCGAGAAGCTTTAGAAGAAATTAATCCGGATGTTATTTTTTTACAGGAACTTCAGGGTGAGCATCATAAACGAAGTCGTAAGATTGAGTCGTGGCCGCTTAAACCGCAAGGTGAATTTTTAGCAGAAAACCGCTGGCCATTTTCACTATATGCTAAAAATGCCGTGTATAAAAAAGGCCATCACGGTAATGGCATTTTGTGTAAATATCCAATTGTTTCCTGGCATAATATCAATTTATCCAAAGCTAAATTTGCCAGTCGAAGTTTTTTGCATGCCAAAATTGTCTTGCCCAGTAAAATAACACTTAATCTGGTTTGTGTGCACCTTGGACTGTTTGAGGCAGAAAGAGAAATGCAGCTGGACATGATTGCCCAAACGATTGAGCAGACTATTCCTGCTGATGAACCGCTTATTATGGCAGGGGATTTTAATGACTGGCGCAAACGTGCCATAGAACATATGAAAATTGATTTAGGACTGGAAGAAGCCTTCTTGTCTTACTCTGGACAGCATGCTCGTACCTTTCCGGTCTGGCATCCTACCTTACAGGTTGATCGGATCTATTATCGGGGCATGAATCTTAAGGAAGCCTTGTCTTTTCCACATAAGCGATGGCGTCGCTTATCTGACCATCTACCTATTGGTGCCGTTTTTAATTGCCCAATCGAGGTATCAGATTAAAGCTTAAACCTTAAACCTGTTAACCGTTTGCTCAAGTGTTTTAGATAGCTCTAACAGTTGTTCACCTGAGCTATTGGTTTCCTGTGCTTTCTCTTGAGAATAACTGGCATGTTCATGGATCTGCTGAATATTTTCATTAATATTCTGACTGATGGCACTCTGTCTTTCTGCGACCTCAACAATTTCTTTATTTTTCATAGAAATGGTTAACACGGCTTCATTTATTTTTTGTAGCGCATTCTCTGCTTCAATCGCCCCTTGGGTTGTCTGATTGGCAAGTCCAGCACTTTGTCTCATTTTTTCAACTGCAGTCGACGAATTATGCTGTAGCTTATTAATAATATTTTGAATTTCGAGTGTTGAATCCTGAGTCTTTTGTGACAGTAATCGAACTTCGTCTGCGACTACCGCAAAACCTCTGCCATGTTCTCCGGCTCTGGCTGCTTCAATGGCTGCATTTAAAGCCAGCAGATTCGTTTGCTCAGCGATTTCTTTAATGGTGTGTAATACTTTTGATATGTTCTGACTGTCTTCTGCAAGAGCAACGGATATTTTACTTGCTTCATTGACACTTTCAACCAGAGTGTTGAGCTGACTGGCAACCTGTTGTGTCACCTGATTGCCGTGTTCAGTATCCTGTGTTGTCTGTTGTACTGCATTGTCAGCCTCGAGTGAACAGTCGGTCACCTTGCTGGAGCTGGATGATAATTTATGAGTGACCTCAGAAACGACTTCAATTTTTTTATATTGTTCGTTAATGCTGTTGAGTGTGTTGCTGGTTATATTATTGAGTTGTACTGAAGAATCAGCCAGATTGTGACTGGCATCTGAAACGTCACTCAGAATACTCTGAAACTCTGTAAATAAGCCATTAATGACATTGGCTGTATGACCAAATTCATCCCTGGTTTGAATGTTAATACGCTGCTTAAGATCTTTATCCTGTTCAATGATATAGATGGTTTTTCGAAACTCACTTAATGGCAAGGTGACAACCCGACGAAAAATTAATAATGCGAGGATCATACCAATAACAAAGATGACAGAGTTTAAGATAATGCCTGTCCAGAATGCTTTATTAATTGCCTGTTGCTCCTGATTCATCGAGTAGGTAATGCGAATAGCACCAATAATTGTATCCTCGGGTACCTGATGACAAAGCAGACAGTTGACGCCATTATAGTTCTTTTTAGCCGGGAGTGGTTTCAGATAGTTAAGAACGGGTTCCCCTTCAATTGAACCCCATTCAATGATTTTTTCACCATTCATTACCCGTTTATCAAGGTCATCCACTATCTTATGTTCAGCAGCTTTACTGCTTCCGGGTAAATGGCCTTTTCCATGAAGTACTCGGAGTTCTTTGATATTGGTATTTTGCAGAATTTTTTCTTTTAAAATATTTCTGTTGGAAATTGTGCCCGTCAGCATCATGGTGTTCAGACTATCAAAATAGTTTGTGGCGACACCTTGCATTTGCTTGATAACATTTTGCCGAGACTGTTCAGTTTGATGGCTGCTATAAAACCAGTTCGAAAGGGCCATTGCAATGAGGAAGATAAAACCCAGAGGTAAAATAACTTTTAGGCTAACAGAAAATTTTATGTCTTGCTGACTCATATTTAATACCGTTTATTGAAAACCTGGTGAAACAAATTTAACTGATAGTTACTCTATCGGCAATAATTTGAAAAACTAAATCATTTGTTTGTTTTTATTAGTATAGTACGGATTTAAATAGTTTGGGCCGCTTATAATTTTGAATGGATACTATCCAGATAGTTCTCTATTTTAATACCATAAGCACCACTGGAAAGTGATTTTTTAATGCCATAAACAGTATTGGTAAAGGTAATATCACCTTTTTTCAGATCAACGACACGCTCATTTTTTTCTTGTTTGTCAGAGCCTAAAATTAATAAGATTTTAGGCTTTATGCCTTCATCATTATTGGTTTCAATGACAATACCAACTTCACCGGTGTTCATCTCGACCAGACTACCGGGGGCATAGATACCAATAAAATGGATAAAATGACCTAAAATCACTTTATCATAAAGTGTGTCTTTGCATTGATAAATGTGTCTGCAAGGTAACTATTCAGCATGATTTTTAATCTCAGATAAAATCAGGTAACTTTTTATCAAATAACAATTCCAATGCAAGACTTGAACTTACAC
>JAHXHI010000162.1 GCA_025656775.1 gamma proteobacterium symbiont of Bathyaustriella thionipta | reverse complement strand
GTAAGTTCAAGTCTTGCATTGGAATTGTTATTTGATAAAAAGTTACCTGATTTTATCTGAGATTAAAAATCATGCTGAATAGTTACCAAAAAATTAGGTATCACCACTATCATTGTTGAACAAAATGCCATCGCAGCCTTACGTCTGGCCGATCGGGCAATTATTCTTGATATGGGGCATGTAGTTTTTGATGGTTTGGCCCAGGAAGTTCTGGACGATGAAGAATTAAGACAGCAGTATTTAGCTATTTAATAAAATGCTGACAGACACAATCTCAACCTGACAACACGGAGTGTTATTCTATCACTCTCATCAATTTTGTTTGTTAGCTGGTTTTTTTGACAGCTGACAAATAGATAATTTTCCAAATCAGATATTATATGATTCCACGGCATCATGAGATGTGGTTTAATGTCTTTTTATTTTCTCTCACAGAAATCAGGATAATAGCAGTTTGTCGCTGGTGGTATTCACATTCGTTCATCATATGGAATTAATTTAACAGGATATTATTATGAATAAGATAAAGACCATGTATTTGGCGATAATTTGTTTGATTAACTTATTCGTTATTTCATTGAGTTATGCTGAAGAAAAATCAACGTCGCAAACCTCCAGTGAGATACTAACGTCATCAGAATTGTCTCAATGCCAGGATAAAACCAGACTGTTAGCGCAAACAGCAACGCAGCTTAATCAATATTCAAATCAATTTGAGACGCAAAAAAACGAGATAAGCCAATTAAAGGAGGATAGAAAGCAGGCTTATTCAGAACTTGATTTTCATAGCCAGGCGGATGTCGATAACTATAATCAACTAAACAAACAGCTAAAACAATTGTCTCAAATGTATCTAAGCGATGTTGAAAGCTATAATGCGGCTGTAGAACGATATAAAGCAGATATTAAACAACATATAATTGAATGTGATGATAAAAAATATTTTCTAAAATGAGGCTGCTATTGAACATCTCTGTACTGTACCTGCTTTAGTAATCACTCTTATAAGGGGGCAACTGGAAATTCAGGATAATAGAAGCTGAGTATTGCAAAATAAGACAGAGACTGATAAAAGATAAGTTACAACTATATTTTTTAGAGTCAATAATTTGAATAGAAATACTGCTGTCGATATTCTAAAGATAGTCTTAGCCTTTATGGTGATAGGAATACATGCTGATTTTTTAGCAGATATAACATTAATGGGGAATTATTTAACGGTTAACGGCATTTTCAGGATTGCTGTCCCCCTCTTTTTAGTCATCAGTGGTTTCTATTTTTACCCACTCGTCAGCAAAAAAATTTATCCTGTCTGGTTTAAAAGAATACTCTATCTTTATCTTTTCTGGATGCTGTTTTATATCTATTTCTGGTTCAGACCATCTGAATTTTCAATGAGTGAAATAACTAAAATCATCCAGACACTGATGATTGGTTTTAACCACTTATGGTTTTTACCCGGACTATTAGGCGGGGCGCTGTTAGTGGTGCTTACAAAAGACCTGAGCACAAGAACAATGCTATTGATGATTGTAATGACCTTTATTGGCGGGGTTATAATTCAGTATGCAGGTAATTACCATTGGCTTGAGAATTCAGAGATAGATAAGTGGTTTAATTTACACTGGGTACATCGCAATTTTGTATTTATTGGTTTTCCATTTTTTTGTCTGGGATATTTAATACATAAGCTCAATATTCATGAAAAAATATCAGTTATATCGTCGTTGATTTTATCTGTTATCGGATTTTTTTTCCTGATTCTTGAATCCTATTTAAATTATATTGAGCCTCTAAGAGAGGGTGGATTTGATAACCTTGGTTCTCTTTTGATAATATGTCCCGCGGTATTTCTTTTGTTCATGAAGCTGGATTTTCAAGGTAAAAGTAAAGAGTTAGCTTTATACTCCGTCGGAATATATTTCATACACATTTTGTTTATAAATATTTATCGCAAGATTTTTGATTTTGACGAAACTTTATTAACTCTGGTTGTGATTCTGTCATCAATTGCGGCAAGCTTTTTTTTGATAAAGATAAACAAAAAAATGAAGTTTATACTCTAAAGAAATTATGAATTTGAAGCACATAGCGATAATGCTCAACTTACTCACAAGATGTTGTTTATGAAAATGATACAGCGCTTATTTGCGTGTATGATGCTATTGATGCTGGGTATAAGCAATGTCGCAGCTGAAGAAATTCGAGTTGCGGTGGCCAGCAATTTTAGCGGTGCTATTAAGGAAATTGTCCGACAATTTGAACTTAAAAGCAGTCATAAAGTGTATCTTAGCATTGGTTCTACAGGTAAGCATTATGCACAAATCAAACATGGTGCTCCCTTTGAGGTCTTTTTTGCTGCAGATGTTAAACGACCTGAACTGCTGGATCAGGAAGGCCTGGCCATGTCTGGCAGCCGTTTCACTTATGCCGTGGGCAAGATTGTATTATGGAGTCCCAGGCCCAACTTTATTGACCTGTCAGGTAATGTATTAGAACAGGGTGAATTTCGCTACTTGTCCCTGGCCAATCCAAAACTTGCGCCCTATGGCAAGGCCGCTCAGCAAGTATTAAACAAACGCGGTATGTGGAATAAGCTCAAAGGACGTATGGTACGTGGTGAAAATATTGGTCAGACCTTCCAGTTTGTAAAAAGTGGTAATGCTGCGCTGGGTTTTGTTGCTTATTCACAAATCATCAGTCCTGATAGTCCGATAACAGGTTCATTCTGGGCAGTACCGCAGTCATTGTATGATGCCATTGAACAGCAGGCGGTATTGCTCAAAGATAATAATGCGGCACGAGAATTTGTTGATTTTGTAAAAAGCAATGAGTCCCGGAAAGTGATCCGCAGTTTTGGCTACGGAACACCATGATGTTTGGTGAAAACGACCTGACAGCGCTGTGGATTACTCTGAAACTTGCCATGGTGACGACACTGATCCTGCTGTTGATTGGTACGCCTCTGGCCTGGTGGTTAGCACGCAGCCGCTGGCGTTTTAAATTTTTACTGGAAGCCGTGGTGGCGTTGCCGCTGGTGTTGCCGCCTACAGTACTTGGGTTTTATTTGCTTATTGCCCTGGGACCGCATGGGCCTATTGGTAGTTTGATGGAGGCCATGGGTGGTCAGCCATTAGCGTTTACCTTCACTGGCTTAGTGATAGGTTCTGTCTTTTATTCCATGCCTTTTGTAGTCCAGCCGTTACAGGGTGCCTTTAGTGCAATTGGACAAAGGCCTTTGGAGGTGGCTGCTACCCTGCGTGCTTCACCACTGGATCGTTTCTTTACCGTCGCTGTGCCTCTGGCTCGACCTGGTTTTTTAACTGCAACTGTACTGGGTTTTGCTCACACCCTGGGTGAGTTTGGTGTGGTGTTGATGATTGGTGGTAATATCCCCGGATCAACGCAGGTGGTGTCAATTGCTATTTATGATCATGTAGAATCACTCGAATATGGACAGGCTCACTGGCTCTCAGGCAGTTTGTTACTACTATCGTTTCTGATGTTAATGGCGGTTTATGCGCTTAATCGCCGCTTTGTTGTGGTGAAGCCATGAGCATTGAAGCAAAATTTTATATCGACCGGGGTGATTTTTCTCTGGATATAGCGCTGACCATTCCTGAGCGTGGAGTCACCGCTTTGTTCGGGCCATCAGGCTGCGGTAAAACAACATTGCTGCGGGCTATAGCCGGGTTGGAAAAAAATTGTGTCGGTTACCTTAAGGTGGGTGATGAAATTTGGCAGAATGATAACAAAAATTTACCGCCACATCAGCGTCCTGTCGGCTATGTCTTTCAGGAACCGAGTTTATTTGCACACTTAAATGTACGGCGGAACCTTGAGTATGGTCTGAAGCGGCTGCCCGAAGCAATGCGGAAGGTCTCTTTACAGCATGCAGTCGAATTATTGGGTATTGGTCATTTACTGGCGCGTAAGCCACATCAGCTTTCTGGTGGTGAGCAGCAGCGGGTGGCGATTGCACGTGCCCTGGCAGTCAGCCCGGCGATGCTGCTGATGGATGAGCCACTGGCAGCTCTGGATATGATCCGTAAGCGGGAGATACTACCCTACCTTGAATCCCTGCACCGTGAACTGGATATTCCCGTACTTTATGTCAGTCATTCACGTGAAGAGGTGGCTCGCCTTGGAGATAATCTGGTGTTGCTGGAAGCGGGCCGTGTGCAGGCTAAGGGAACGGTCAGCGAATTATTTTCACGGCTTGATCTGGCACTGGCACATGGGCCGGAAACAGAAACGGTGATCAAAGCGACAGTGGCCGGATATGATGAAGAATTTGAGCTAAGCTATCTTGATTTCTCCGGCGGGCGCTTTGCTGTGGCGGGAAAACGTCTGCCGTTAGGCAGTGCGGCTCGTCTGCAGGTTTTGGCGCGTGATATCAGTATCACGCTGGAGCGTCAATCCCAAACCAGTATATTAAATATTTTTGCGGCGACAGTAGATGAAATGATGAACGAAGGTACGGCTCAAATCACAGTGCGCCTGATGATAGGCTCTGTACCGGTGCTGGCCAGAATTACACGAAAATCAGCCACAGACTTGGGACTGCAGCCCGGACTGGCAGTTTATGCACAGGTTAAAAGTGTTGCCCTGTTGAGTTGAATTCAAGACAATAGAAAAGAGAGTTTAAATAATATCTGGAATTTGGGGGTGAGAGATGCTGACAATCGATGTGCTGACCACTTTTTTGGGGTGGTGTTCCACTATTAATATCGTATTATTGATGATGACTTCTTTGTTATTAATAGGATGGAAAGAACCCATTTCACAAATTCATAGTCAGTTGTTTGCATTGGAACAACAGAGAGTGCTGCAGGCTTATTTCCACTATCTGGCCAATTATAAGATTGCCGTTTTGATACTGAATATTGTCCCTTATTTTTCTTTAAAAATAATGACTGGTTGAAATGACATCAAGTCAGTCACAGTGCTCACCTGATGTTTTTTGATGCTTAATTAAGCGCTTTAGTCAGCACAATGGCACCACGGATATCACCAGGATTGTAACCTCTGGCTTTGTCATCAGGATAAAGTCTGTTTAATTTTTCTTCAACTGCAGGCAATGCATTTTCACCATGACAATGTAGACACGGCTTGGCAATGCCCATTGCTTTCATATAACGAAACTGTTTTTTGCCATCCACTTCAACAATCTCACTAAATTCCATTTTTTTAGCGGACTCACCCTTGCTCTTACGCGCTGCAAACTGTTCCAGAACCGTTTTTTGCCATGCTTGTGGGGCATTATCCTGATTACGTAATTTTAAGAATGTTCTGCTTAAATTTACAGCATTTTCTTTACCTGCCGCCGCTGTCATTTTAAGTGCCTTGGTATTACACACCTCAATGGCATTGGCGGGACCGCCCTTCTTCATTGCTTCTTTAAGTTCGCCTTTTAGACCTTTGGCAAAAGTTTGTATTGTTTGGCGACTTTCCTGGAGCAGCTGTTCTTGTGTTTGTTCCGCAATCGATACAGCAGGGACCAGCATGATTGCTGAAAAGATGAGAGACAGTGTACGAGTTTTTGCAACAATTTTCATTGATATAACCTATTAAGATGTAAAAGTAGGGCGGATTATCTATAATTATCCATTATCAAACTGTGATACATGTTACATATAGTGATTGTTATGCTTAATAGAGGTAAAAATGAGAATTTGGGTTGATGCGGATGCTTGTCCTGTGGTGATAAAAGATATTTTATATCGTGCAGCAAAACGAACTAAAGTTCTGGTGACACTGGTTGCTAATCAACCCTTGAAAGTACCCCATTCTGAGTTTATAAAGTCGATTAAAGTCGCTCCGGGTTTTGATGTGGCTGATAACGAGATTGTTAAATGTCTTGATGAGGGGGACCTGATTATTACCAGTGATATTCCTCTGGCTGCTGAGGTGATTGAAAAAGGTGGTCATGCACTTAACCCCAGAGGTGAGCTGTATTCAGCCAGTACGATTAAGTCGATACTTAATATGAGAGATTTTATGGATACTTTACGCAGCAGCGGCGTACAAACTGGAGGGCCGCCGCCTTTAAGTCAAAGTGATCGACAGGCTTTTGCCAATCACCTGGATAGATTTTTAGCCCAAAATTCATAATATCCGCCTCTGTCTCATTGTTAGTAAGGAAAATGATATGTTTGATGCACAAAATTTATTAGGTAGTTTACTCAAGGAAGTGGTATCAGGTAAAAAATCGGGTAGTGGTTTAGGCAGTAAAGCAGCCCTGGGAATGGGTGCAATAGGAGTGGCTATTGCTGCGTTTGAACACTTTACCCAGGAAAAAAATACGCCAGTGAAAAATGTAGCAAATGGCTCAAGGCCACTTTCATCATCAGGTACGCGAACTGAGACTATTAAGGATAGTACTGCAGCTCCACCACCACCTCCTCCATCTATGTCAACAGCATCAGCTGTGCCTCCTCCTGTTCCTTCCAGTGCATTCTCTAAAGGCCGAAAGGTTTTTCAGGATACTGCCCTGTTATTAATTGATGCCATGCTGGCAGCGGCCAATGCTGATGGCAATATTGATGCAGATGAAAAATCAAAAATTATTCAGCAGTTAAAACAAATTAACAGCGATCAGGAGGGGTTTGAATACCTTCAAAAACGAATTGATAATCCGCCATCATTAGAAAACATTTGTGACAGTGTGTCCGATCCGGAGACAGCAAAACAGGTTTATATGGTTTCGTTACTGGCAATTACGGTGGATACGGCGGATGAAGCAGAGTATCTAAGCAGTCTGGCAGCCTGCTTAGCGATTGATGTTAAAACAATTGAGCAACTTAATGAACAATTTCACACAAAGGAATAATGAATGATGTCTTCATGGTATCTTAGCTATAATGGCGAACAAATCGGCCCTTTGTCACTGGCTGATGCCATTGAAAAAACGAATGTAAATGCTAATGGCTATGCCTGGCGTGATGGCTTTGCGGAGTGGCTGCCGATTAATCAGGTGGGCGAGTTTCAGCAGCAGTTGGTTCGTCAAAACTCTCCACCGCCAACCAGTACCGTCTCTTCAGATGAAATTGATTTTGTCATTCACGGCAATGAAATGCAGTTTGTTGAAATTGAATTAGACCCGGGAGAAAGTGCTGTTGCTGAAGCCGGTGCTATGATGTATAAGGATGCTTCAATTAATCTGGACACCGTGTTTGGTGATGGTTCCCATAGCGATGGTGCCGGTGGTTTTATGGATAAACTATTAGGTGCGGGAAAACGCCTGATCACTGGAGAAAGCATGTTTACCACGGTCTTTACTCATGAGGGTAGTGGTAAGGCCCATGTCGCTTTTGGTGCACCCTTTCCGGGAAATATTATTCCCATTACCCTGCCTAATGTGGATGGTGTATTGATTTGCCAAAAAGACAGCTTTTTGTGTGCCGCCAAAGGGGTTTCAATTGGTGTGCATTTCCAGAAAAAAATTCTAACGGGCTTGTTTGGTGGTGAGGGATTTGTCATGCAGCGCCTTGAAGGGGATGGTATGGTGTTTGTCCATGCCGGCGGTACGGTGATAGAACGTGAATTAAAAGCAGGTGAGGTAGTGCATGTTGACACAGGTTGTATTGTGGCTATGACGCAATCCGTTGAATTTGATATACAACAGGTCGGTGGTATTAAATCGGCACTGTTTGGCGGTGAAGGATTGTTCTTTGCGCGTGTTCGCGGCCCGGGTAAGATCTGGATGCAGTCTCTGCCCTTTTCACGCCTTGCCGGACGTATGCTGGCAGCCGCACCACAAAAAGGCGGCAGTCAGGGGGAAGGTTCAATTCTAGGTGGGTTGGGTAATCTGATTGATGGTGACAATCGTTAGCAATTTATTGCCTATGAAAATAATCCTGTTCATTTATCTCATTTTAGCTTTAGGCTATAGTTAGGATATCGTCATTTATGATTAAAAAATTGATCCCAGGGAGTAAAAAAATGGTAGATTTACTGCAAAATGACCCCGAGCGTGATTATGATCCTTTCAACGATGGCTGGAATGAGCGAATCGCCGGCAAGCAACAAAATGATAACCCTTTTGGAATTAATAACTGGAAATTTTATGAATGGGAAAAAGGTTGGTTAGCCGCCGAGAAATCCATTAAAGAAGAAGAAAAAAATAAAAAAACATGAGGTAAACATCGCTGTATTTTACCTGATGCCGTGACTTAATGAGTTTAAATATCTGCAAATAGATTTGCAGATTAAAGTGTATTTGTTCCGGCTTAATCTGTACTATCTAATTCACTATAGCGTTGATGTGCTGTTCGTAATGTATTTGCTTCTTCATCTTTGCCTTGTTTTTCATAAACCTCAGCCATTTCTAACCAGCTCAAAGATGACTCTTCATCAAGTACATGTTCTTCTATTAGTCTAATAATTTCTTCTTCACTATTCGAGTTCTGGATTTGTTCTAAAATAGACATGGATTTACTCCTTTATATATTTGCTAAACAAAAACAATAGGATTCATTTAAATTATAGTATTAAAAACACTTACTCACCATGAAATAACCGGCTTGCAATCAGTTAAAGAAAAATTTTTACGGTGTTTATTTGGCCTTTTAGCACTATGGGATGTGAATACTCACTTACTCCTTTTTTAATCACTCACTTGTTAAGAGAAATAAGTCAGCATCGTTTGTATTAAAACCACGTTAAAGAGATCGATAAAAAAGGCGCACACCAGAGGCACAATTAAAAAGGCCAGGTGTGATGGGCCATAATGCTGGGTAACGGCGGTCATATTGGCCATTGCAGTGGCAGTTGAGCCCAGTGAAATACCTCCAAAGCCGGAACAAATGACGGCAGCATCATAAGTTCGCCCCATTATTCTAAAAATTATAAACAGTGTTATTGATGCAGCAATCACAAATTGTGCGGTGATAATAGCGATAATAGGTCCGGCCAGATCAGCGATGACCCATAACTGCATACTCATTAATGACGTGGATAAAAAGATACCCAGTGAAATATCAGCAATTAATGCCATGGCGGTATTGCGCCCTGCCCAATCCAGCCAGGTGAATTTTTTGGACATTCCGGGGGTAATAAAACTACTGATAACAATACCGGCAAATAAACAGGTCACAAAAAGCGGCAGCTTTAACCCCATCTCTTCAAGTGAGTCATTTAATATAAGACCAATGAGGATGCTAAAATGAATGCCGAGAATCGCATGTAAAAATGAAAAATAATCAATTTTAGAGCTTTCTTCATTATGAGCGATACCGACCTCAACACTGCCGGAATCCGTTGGCTTAAGATCATGCTTTTTGATCAGATAACTGGCAATAGGGCCACCCATTAAACTGGCCAGAATTAAACCAAAGGTTGCGCAGGCAATACCAATTTCCATGGCATTATGAATGCCGAACTGTTCTGCAAAAGTAGGGGACCAGGCAATTGCAGTGCCGTGTCCGCCAATAAGAGAAACTGTACCGCCTAACATGCCGACAATGGGTTCCAGACCAAATAAAGTGGCTACTGAAACACCCACGACATTTTGAATGATCATATAAATCAGCGTGGCACTTAAAAGAATGATTAGGGGCTTACCGCCTTTAATCAGATCCATAATCTGTGAATTGAGACCAATGGTGGTGAAAAAATACACCAGCATGATATCTCGGGCTTTAAGATCAAACTCAACAGAAATGCCAATGGTGAAGTGTACAAGCGCAAATAAAACTGAAAATAACAGACCGCCGACGACAGGTTCCGGCACGTTAAAATTACGCAGGACGGCAAAGCGTAAATTAAGCCCCTTACCAATAAATAAAACGATAATGGCTAAGGTGATGGTATGAAATGATTCAAAGGCCAGAATACTATTCGTCAGCTCCATATTATTTTACCGTATAACCTTTGCCTTCAAGGCAGGCGGAATAAGCACGATTATATTGATTTCGATTGTTAGCGTATTTGTTTGCTTCCTGCTGTTTCCATTGCTCCGTGTTCTGTTGGGTTTTTCTATTTGCAGAACTCTGTCTGACTCCGCCAATTAAAGCACCCGCAGCGCCAGCATTTCTGGCTGATCGGGAGCTGTCACCTATAATCGCACCCAATGCCGCACCACCCAGTGCGCCCTTAACCACACCGCCGGATTTTTTTTCTTGTGAGGGTGCTGGTGTTGAAGTGGTGGGTGCTTTCATCGGGTCAAATCCGGACTGTTGTTTGGCCCAGCCATAGCAGGAGAATTTATCCTGCTCTAATTGCTCATTACTTTGCCCTTTGGCAGGAAAAATCATGAAGTCTGCCATGGCAGATTTCATTAAACCAGCAATAACAAGAGTGGTTGTGATGAATATGATTGATAGTTTCATTGTAATTCCTTTTTCTATTAATTTTAGAACCAGTATAGTTGTTATATGTAAAATTGTAATGATATTGTGTCAATTAACAAAATTAATTTGAAAATCAGAGCTGGCTTATTTATTTATTGATAAATACTGGAGTGACAGCATTTTCCAGCTTATAAGCCTGACCAAAACCTCTGACATAATGGCCTTGTACCGGGCTTAGACAATAAAGATTAAAATCACCCAGACCCGCTAATACTTCAATGGTTTTACCAAATTTGTTTATCAGTGTGTCTATTTTTTCCTGCCATTGCGGATGCTCTCTTGACCAGATGTCCACAGTACAGGAATAGTTTAAACGTTTGCGGGCAAATAGATTTCGTGCACTCTGCTCATCTTCTATTAAGAGCACAGAAAGTGTACTTTGATTGCTTTGGTGGTGTTGTAAATTAACGCTATGACTGGCAAGACCGCTGAGCAATAGAAAAAAAGATCCCTCATCGTCTTCAATAAAGGGTGCATAGCTGGCCAGGGGATGGTTGTCCGGTGACTGACTGGCCAGTATCAGTGTTTTTTGCTGCTGCCGAAACAGACGGATTTCTTCACGCAGACTCTCTTGAGTTAATGGGTTTTCTTTTTTTGACACATCAACAACCTTTTTAATTTATTGTTATTCAGAGAATAGCAGGCCATAACCAGGCTGCCCCGCGCACACCACTGGAATCACCATACTGTGCCTTAACCAGCCGGGTGACTACCTGATCTGAAAAAACATAGTCCTGCCATAGCTCCGGTACATTATTATAAAGTCGATCAATATTAGACAAACCCCCTCCTAAAACAATGGTATCAGGATCCAGCACATTAATGACACTGGCTAAACCGCGGGCCAGCCAGTGTTCATATTTTTGCATAAAGAGTTCTGCCTGCTTATTGCCTGAGCCTGCCTGAGTAATAATTTCCTGTGTTGAAGTAGCTGTGCCGCCCGATTGTATAAAACGCTGCAGCATTCCCGGCCCGCTTAAAAAAGTTTCTATGCAGTTTTGCTTGCCACAATAGCATGGCACTATCTGACCATCATCTTCTGAGTACCAGGGCATAGGATTGTGTCCCCATTCACCTGCAATGGCATTGATGCCGGTAATGGCCTGCTGATGTATGGCAATGCCGCCGCCTGTTCCAGTGCCCAGAATAACACCGAAAACAATATCGCAGCCTGCCGCCGCACCATCAGTGGCCTCTGAAACGGTCAAGCAATTCGCATCATTGTTTATACGTACCGGCTGTTGTAATTGTTGCTCCAGATCGGCTTGCAGTGGCTGACCAATCAGACAAACTGAATTGGCATTTTTTACCCGTCCTGTTTTGAGTGAAATTGCACCGGGTATACCCATACCTATGGTGACTCGTTCTAATGGTTTTATTAATACGTGTTTGACAAGAAACTGTTTTGTTTGCTCAACGAGATCGACAATAGCGCTCACAGTTTGTGGATAGTCACCCTGAGGTGTGTCAACTCGTTGTCTGAAGACCGCTTCAACCTTATTATTTAAGGCAATAATTTCAATTTTGGTACCACCTAAATCAATTCCAAGGCGCATATGAGTCAGCTCTATAGGTATTTTCTGTTGAGTGGTTAATCATAACACCTCTGATGTGAGTTAATAGTTTAGCATAGCCTGTTTTTTTAAGTCTGTTTCAATAGAATAAAAAAGAACCTGAAAAGGCCCTTGCGGGATAAAATGATATGCAGAGATCATAGTTAAGGCTTTTATTGCCCCGGCTGTCGGTCACTTTAACCAGTCGGCCTGCACGGTCATGTTCGTAGGTGTAGGTGATGGCAGGAACGGTTGTGCCATTTGCGGTACCATCGACTGTTCCACCAGAGGTGGTGACTTGTGTGGTCTGTCCCAGTGTGTCATAGGCATCAGTGGTATCTTGTTAGTGGTCATAGTCAAAGTATTCAATAATGGTTGGAATATTTTTCAAAGACAAGTGTGAAATAAAATCAACTTGCTCTGACCCCATTGATATAAAAGTTGCAGTTGTAGCACTGTTTAATGGACCGAGATTAGTGGGGCCATAACGTACCCCTTTCGCAATATTTATACCTTGTAAAGAACTAGTTATCCTACCAACAGTACCAACAGTACCAACTGCACTAACAGGCAAAACAGAGCTTATAAGATTATTCATTGCACCTGAATCAAGTTGACTCATTTGATTCAATTGGGATGAAGAATGACAAGTACCGCAATCATTTCCCAATCTTGACTGGGATATCATATTTGAAGTTACATCACGGTTGTCCTGGGAAAAAATCCCAGTAGAAGTAATACCATCCCAAGCTGAACTCACCCAGCCCATTATGGACTGACTCTGTTTGCTCAAGCCTAATGGATCAGTAAAGTTAGTCGGTGAATTACTCACATAAGTGTACGGATTAATGCCATCGGCAAACCCTAAAGGGTCTCTCTGCGTGAAGCGCCCAACACTCGGATCGTAATAGCGATTGCGGTAGAACGTCAAGCCCGTTGTATCCGGCTCACGCCCGGTGAACCCAAACAGCGGCTGGTTGCCGGCACTGGCTATCCCCTGCCCAAAGACACCATACCGAGTACTGCCCTGTGTATTTCCGGCATTATCCGACACCGCCACCACCGAGCCTAAACCATCATGATGATAATAGCGCGTGTTTGCAGCAACAGGTTGACCCTATGCGGTCATACCACTAAATCAGCCACAAGCTTAAGACAATCAAACATTTAAAGAGCAAGCACCCCGGTGCCTGATTAATATACCAGTTTTTGCTCCTGGAGGCACTTTTGGGCTTAAGTTTTTTCATCATAACAGTGGTTTTTGTGAGGTTAGTCTGACCGTAGAGGTGTTTTTTTGGTAGGAAAGAAGAAGCTGACTGCCGGAGGCAGTCAGCTGAGGGCATCAGCCCTCAATGATGAGATGCATATAATCCTGCTTGATGACTTTGACATACTTTTGCCAGTTATCCAGACGTTGAGGCTGTAGAATTACTCCAAAAACACCTTTTTTGACATAAAGCATAATGCTAACGATTTAATTCAGCCTTTCTCTTGAGTGGC
>JAHXHI010000171.1 GCA_025656775.1 gamma proteobacterium symbiont of Bathyaustriella thionipta | reverse complement strand
TTTCACTACCTGAAAATGTAATTGCATTTAAGAAAAAATAATTTGGTCGGGGATGGCCGTTGTCACAACTAGGTCTACACCCCTATCAAACTCAACCTGGCTATTGGCCTGTGCGGCTGTTAATGCCGGCCATTTAGAGGTAACAACATAGGGCATGACATTGATTAGATTTTTTTCTAAATGATCACGTCCTTCATGGTGATGACTTATCTTTCGTTTGAAGTAGAAGAGATCAGGGTGAAGATGTGCTCCGATCGGTTTACTTTGACCATTTTTTAATTCATCAGTGTTAAAATAATTAAGTAAGGTTGTTGAAGCAGAAAAAACCTTTGCGGTGCTTTTGGATAATTCAGGCGTGAGCTTCTCTTGATTATCTAATTTGACAATTTTTTCTAAATTAAGTAATAAACCTTCTTCACGTTCAGCATGTAATAAGAGATTATCAATTATTACTTTAAATTCATCGTTTTCTCGTGACAAAAAAATGTTTTGGCTGGCAAACTCATATTCTTGTAAATACCATTCCAGTGCACCTGATATTTTACCGCAATTTGATGTTTCACAGGCATCTTCTGTCTGTAATCTTCGATAGACACCAAAACGTTCATTGACAGGATCATATCCTACATGACTGGCTTGAATAATGACCAGATCCTTACCGTGGTGTGAATGAGGAGCGTGCCTGTCAGTTGCAACGATACCACCTACCAGACCATGATTAAATGGAAAAGTACCAAAGTGTTTTGCTATGAGAATGATAGGGTATCCCTGACTTTCGTCTGAGCAGAAAGCTCTGGACGGCATAATACGACCTGGTTTGAAGCCCAATGATTTTGCCAGATTGTATAAACGCGGCATAAAGAGGCTATAACGCATTGACACGTCGGCCATGTGGTAAGCACCTAGCAAGCTGGAAATAGAGCTGTTTGTGGCATACATATTAATTTTCCACTTTGTTTTAAATTAATTAAAAAGGAGCTGAGTATATTAAATATAACTTAAAGAGATTAAATATTCAGTTTTTTCTATTTTTAATTGATATCTTGCTCTTTTATGAAGCTAATGAATTCACCCATGCCTCACTGGCACTTCGGGTTATATCCAGAATAATGTTGGGAAAAATACCAAAGATCACAATTAATACACATAATAGCAAGGTAAGTAATAACTCTCTGCTGCGTAAATCCATTGCTGTTGATACCACATCATTTTTTACAGGTCCCAAAAAGGCACGCTGATAAATATTGAGAAAGTAGGCCGCAGCTAAAACCATTCCTATCAGAGCAGCAATACCCGCACCCGTATGAGCTTTTAAGGTACTGACCAAAATAAGATTCTCGGCAATAAATCCATTAGTGCCCGGTACTCCCAGCCCTGCAAGACCAAAAATAAAGAAGAAGCTGGCCAATAAAGGCATGGTTTTGGCGACGCCGCCTAAGCTTACCAGCTCAGTTGAGCCGGTTCGATGATGCAGGAAGCCAAGCAGAATAAAAATACCGCCGGCAACTATAGTAAAATTATATAACTGGAACAGGGCACCTTGAATCCCCTGAGTTGAGAAAGAAGCGATTCCTAAAATCACCAGTCCGACATGACTGACACTGGAAAATGCCAGCATTTTGCGTAAATTAGTTTGTGTAATCGCCAGCACGGCACCATAAAGCACGCCGGTGATGCCAAGTCCTGCCAACAGCCAGTGAAACTCCAGCGCTGCATCCGGAGCCAAAGGGACTGTAAAACGGATCAGACCATAAGCACCCAGTTTTAGTCCCGTCATAATGGCTGCAATGCTGGCAGGCCCTTCCATGGCAATGGCAGGCAGCCAGGTATGCAGGGGGAAAATTGGCGCTTTAAAGGCAAAGCCCAGTAATAGTAAAAAGAAAATACTGGTCTGCAGTTCAGGCGGCAAAGGATTATTTAACAGGCTGATATAATCAAAAACCAGTTCACCCGTTCCCATATAAGCATGATTAAATGCCAGTAATATAAAGCCGAATAGTAAAGGCACACCACCGGCCATCATAACCATAGTGTATTTAACTGCTGCATAGCGTCGGTTAGGACCAATGCCCCAGTAAATTATCAGAAAATAAATAGGAATTAAGGTCAGTTCCCAGAAGAGGAAGAATAAAATGGTATTAAGTGATACAAAAATACCTAAAGTAGCAGCCTCAAGCAGTAGTATTAAGATAAAAAAGAGCCTTGGCATGGTACGAATACTATTCCATGACGCTAAAATAATACCAATAAATAACAGGCTGGTCAGTGGCAAAAATAACACTGAAATACCATCGACTCCGACAATATAATCAATATTCAGGCCAGGCATCCAGGCCAGACGTTCAACAAATTGAAAGCCGGCATTCGCCTGATCAAAATTAATCACAATACCAAGGGAAACAAATAAACTGCCTATAGCCCCTGTCAAAGCGATCCAGCGTGCTTTGGATTGATTGCTGGTTAATAAAATAAATCCGGCAGCAATGGGTAAAATAAATAACAGCAGGCTGAGAACAGGAGTTCCTATTGTTGAACCAGTGCTTGTTACCACTGTATTTGTTACTTCAATCATCAGAATATCCTTAATTTAGTGCAGGTGGCTGTAAAGCTCACCCAGACCATGCATAGAGTTTTCAATTAACCCTAACCAGGGCTCAGAATAAAATCCGGTGACCAATAAGGTCAGTACAATGATTGCGGCCAGAATTTTTTCATGTGTAGTAGCGGGTTTAAGGGCTTTTTTATCCCAGACACCGATTTTGGGTGATAAAAAGGCACGTTGAAATGCCCAGAGTAAAAAACCTGCTGCAACAACATTACCTAAAGCAGCGGCGATTGTGATCAATGCACCAAAACGATGAATAGAGGCTTCAAGTATCAGGTGAGCTGAGTCAAAGCCGGGGGTGCCAGGCATGCCGACAAGACTTAAACCGGAGATTAAAAAAGCAATACCAATAAATGGAATGTGATCAAACAGGCCGCCCAGTTTCTGTAACAGCATCGTTTTTGTGCGCCAGAAGACAAAGCCGGTCATAAATAACAGGCCGGATGTGGCCAGTCCAAAATTAATGGATAGCATAATACCGCCCTCAAAGGCAATCTGATTTAAGCTAAACAGACCGATAATAAGTACACTGGTATGACTCACTACAGCAAAAGACAGCAAACGCCGTAAGTTAACCTGCATCATTGCCATAACTGCGGCATAAAAAACACCAAGTACAGCAATGGTAACAATAAATTCATGCCATTGGATAACCGCATCAGGCAGCAAGGGCAGGACAAAACGTATCAGAGCATATATACCCACTTTAAGTCCCAGAAGAAAAACCGGAGCCAGTGCAATACTGCCGTGCTCGGCAACCAGAGGCAGCCAGCCATGCAGAGGGAATAAGGGAATACGGATGGCTAAACCATAAAATAATAAGAAAAAGATAATTGAGCTGATATTGGCATTGACAGCAACATCTATTAATAGAAAAAGATCAAAAGTCCAGGCATTACCGGTTTCATGCGTGTAATTCCAGGCCAGCATGGAAATACCAATAGCAAAGAGTACAAGACCGGTTAACATAAATTGCAGATATCGGGTTAAGGCCTGATCGCGTTCGGGTGATGTTGCCCAGTGATGCAGCATATAACTGATAAGTGCAAGCTCAATAAATGACATTACCGCAAACCAGAGCATATCAACAGTGGTAAATAAACTCATCAAAGTGGATTCAATAATGAGCACCATAAAAGGCAGATGCTTGGGTTTCTCCAGAGGGATTATGCTGCCGTAGAGCATGATTAGCGCACTTAATAATCCGGTTAGCAGAATAAATAATACACTCATACCATCCACTGCGGCATGATAAGAAAATGGTGCCAGCAGTGAGACTTGTTCACTGAACTGCATGGCTGAATTGCTTTGATCAAAATGACGATATAAATCAATGGCAAACAGCATTTCAATCAGAGTGAGTGCAATACCAATATTAATAATTTGTTTAGAATTGCGAAATCCGTATAAAGCAATGAGTCCCAGCAGGGGAACGACCTGTAATGTGGTTAATATCGGGTAGGCTGATTGAGAAGCCCAATGTATTTCTGTAATTGTCACTTGGCTCTCCTTATATAATGACTACAAAAGTAGCTATGATCAGCAATATTAAATAACGGGGTTGACTGAGTAATACTTCAATCTGAAGCAGATAATAGCCGATCAGATTGAGTAATTTAAGCAGTCCTTCACCACCGCTTTTAAGAACCAGGTGTTCTTCAAACCAGAACAGCATATCAGCAAGACCTTCAAGTATTTTGCCGGCAACACCATAAGCCCGAGTGACTTGTTCTTGTTCAGCTGTACTGGTTTTTGTACTGTTCTTATGTTGTTCCCAGTCAGCAATTGAGGTGATAGCATTGGTTTGCTCTGGCAGACCGACCAAACGATTAATCACTTTTTCATCAAAGCGTTCAATATCATGAGCCATACGTTTAATGGGTTTAACGAGCAACCAGTCAGCAACCGGATCAAGCCAGAAACGTTGTAAACTGGCGGTATATAACCAGCCCTGGCGTTTTAATAGCGGGTTAACCGGACGTGTTTTATTTACCATCAGGTGCATCATGGCAGGTGCATGTAAAAATTGATAAGCACGCCATATGGCGTGCATCACCAGATGCCAGCTGGCTAATTCAAACCAGCCCATGCCGCAGCTGAAAAACATCAGGCCGACTTGTGATGTGGTGGAGAAAATTAAATTGCTTTTAACATCAGTTTGTACCAGATTACTGAAAACGCCGTAGAGAACAGTGAGCAGACCGATAAATGCCAGAGTACTCATAATTATAGGCGAGTGTTCCAGCACCGGCTGCAGGCGTATCATTAAATATACACCGGCATGAACCATTAATGAGCCATAAAAAATAGCACTGGAGGGTGTTGGTCCTTCTAATGCTCTGGATATCCACGGAACAAAGGGTATCTGAGCTGATTTAACAATGCCTGCCAGAAGAAAAGTTGCTGCCAGAATATTACTGCCTAAAGGGGTAAGTGTCTCTGTTTTGCTTAATATTTCTGTCCATTCCAATGTGTTGAGCAAATGAAATGACAGAAAAATAGCAATAATAAAAGCGGCATCGCCGATACGATTAGTGATAAAAACCCGTGTGGCATTTTGCGTGGCAATGGGGCGATCATAAACATAGGCAATTAATAAATAAGAGCTGACACCGGCCAGTTCCCAGCCAGTGAAAGTTAATACCACGTTGCCGGACATAACAATCAGCAACATAGCACCCATAAAGAGGTTCATGATCATAAAAAAGCGCTGATAACCAGCTTCACGGTGCATATAGTTAACTGAAAAACGTATCATTAATACTGAAATAACAGCCACCAGAGTCATCATGACCAGAGCAAAGCTGTCGAGATTAAAACTCAGATTAACCTCATAACTGCCGCTGCTGAACCACTGTGCCAGATTTATATAGCCTGGAATACCGATGACAACAGCATGCAGATCAACGGCCAGTACAATCAGCAAAGACAGCATTGCTGTGCCGTTGGCAATTAATGTGGTTTGTGTCTCACCGCTTTCACCACGGTTTTTGCCGCTGATAAAACCAATAGCAATGGCTAATGAACCGAGCATGGGTAAAAACGGGATTAGCCAGACAAAGGTCCTGAGTACTGAATTGGCTTCGTTCATGACTGTTCTCCACTTTTTACGGGCTGATGGCTCTCGATGGGCTGATGGCTCTGACGACCACGCACATGCTCACCTTCAGGCTGTCTGACAAGAGCCAGATTTAATGCCTCACTATGGCCTTTATACCATTCAGGTGAGGCATTGACTTCAGGTAATTTTTCCTGTTTACCTTCCCATGGAACAAAGCCTTTATCCGGTTTGAATATCATGATTTGGTTACTATCAGGATCTTTGGCACTGAGCAGTAACCAGCCTTTGCCGATCAGTTCCTGCAGAGCGGGTTGAGCGGTGTAGATTTTAGTCAGCACTTCGACTGTGTGTTCAACAACAATCTGTAAACGCATGGCTTCATGAATTTCAATCATCTGTCTGGGCAGGCCGGTTCTTAAGTCACCGCTGCTGCCGTCCATAACACCAAATAAGCCGTTCACATTATGAGTGATCTTTGAGCCGCTGCCGTAACGTTCATTATCCACAGTAGAGAAATAATATTCCAGACTGATACCTGCTCCCACAGGGCCATTGGCCAGCAGCAGTCCTTCGAGAAGATTACCCTCAGGATCGGTACTGGGATCATAGGATATTAAAAAGATACGGCGATCAAAAAAAGCACCCTGAGTGGCACTGCGTCGACCGATAAAACAAATGGCATTGGTGGCATGGCCTAATTCAGGTCGTGCCTGACTAATGTCATAGGAACGACCGATAATATGTTTAAGCGCCTTGTCTTTGTCCGGATTTTTGGGTGCTGAAGCCAGCCGTCGACAGCGCTCATGAGCTGACCACTTACTGGCTTCATAAACTTCCTGCTGCATTTTTTCAAAGGCTTTTTGCAGTTTCTCCGGAATAAGATCGGTATCATACCAGGATATTTTCTCATCACAGGTATTATGCTCAGTACCTAAAAACCAGGTGTCGTCACTAATATTAAGCCCACGTGCTTTTAACAGGGCACGTATTTCAGGTCGATTGGCAATGGTAGCAAATGTTCGGGCATTAGGACCGCTGTGACGACCACTGCAGGCACCACAGTCATAGGCCGCCAAATGAGGATTATTCTGGCTGATAGAGCCGTGACCGACAATAACAATAAAAGGAGAAAAACCATTCACAAGACCAATATTACGGAGAAAACCTTCAATCTTGTCAACTTGTTCGGTATCAGTGAAACCGATTTGTTCATTTCCGGGTGCAGGGTCATCTTTGGGATGTTCACAAGTGACGGCTACTTTAGTGGATACGCTTAAATCAAATTGATCACGTAATGATTCAGCCAGTTCTCCAGTTTGTCTCGGGGCAAAGATTTTACCAGTCAGAGTTACCAGTGCGGCAGGGGCTGACAGAGCAATCAGTACAGCAGAACTTAATAAACTGCGGCGGGTTTCCTGATTGAGCAAAGATTTTACCTGTAAACGCCAGTCAAGATTTTTCTTATGCTTAGCCAGCAGGGCATCCTGCCCCGGATCAGCGACTTCCTGAAATTCATAACAGGGTACTGCCACAACAGGGCATAATGGTGTGACTTCTTTATCATCAACACCACGCCAGTTGATGTGCAGACCGAAGTGGGCAGCAGCACCAAAGGTTTCTATATTAGGATTTAATTCTTCCAGATGACGGCGAATGCCTTCTTCACGATCATCCATACAAAATACCAGCTGGGCATCGGGCAGATCTTTACGCTCTTTCCAGCGTCCCCGGCCTTCGTTATTAACCAGTGCATTGAAATATTTCTCATGATAATTCAGTTCATATGCCTGCAGCCAGATATAGCCGCAGGTATCTTTATCCAGTCGCTTAATCAGTGTGAAAATTTCATCAATATGTGTGCTGTTAAGGCTGCTGATATCCTGAGCACTCAAGCCCATAAACTGACACAGACGGAAAATGGGCCAGGCATGTTTGCTGACTCGATAGTCGGGAGTCTTTGTACCCACCGGACTTTGTTGCCATGTCCAGATCATATTAGCCAGTTTCAGCCAGTCACCGTCATGGGATGTGTCAGTTTTAGCTCGCTCTATCTGGTGTGCAGAGAGTGTGGCTAAATATTCAGGCAGACGTTCATTGTACAAGGTATAGCGCACCAGAAAATCAGAGCTGCGGTGACGAAAGAAATATCTGAAGGTATCTATATTGGCTTCAATACGCCAGTATTCAGCACATACACGCTGTGCAAATAAACGCTCTAAAACCAGCCGCACCGCCAGATAATCAAGCATATTAACAGGGGTTGTCTGGCCATCATAACCGGGTTTGGTGTGGCGGTAGAGAAACATGCCGGACCAGCCGGGTAGTTCCAGTGCCAGTCGTTCTAAATAATCAGTCCAGCGATTTTTTGCAATACCATGACGCTGTAGTTCAAAAATAATGGTATCCATGGGATCATCAGGCAGGGCTTCGAGATTATCTATCCAGTCATCGATATCTTCAAAAATCCAGGCCAGATCTTCCTGAGCACTATGCTTCCAGCTTGCATAGAATCCCTGCTCACGTTCATTCTGGTGCCAGGCTGCCATGCCCTGATCCAGATACGAAGCTAAATGTCTTAATAACACCGGACGGATATCATCCATGATATCAATGCCGGTCATGGCTTTGATAAAGCCGCCAAGAGTAATTTCAGTCCCGACACTATCGAGCAGATTTCCCAGAAGTTTACGGGACTCTTTCTGTACATGTTTATGAATTTGTGTGTGACTGGCATCCGCACCACTGGCCTGTACAACTTGCTGAGTGAGCATCTGTTGTGCACGATCCGGCGACATATCGATCATGTCTTCCGGGTGTAATAATAAATGATCCAGTTTCAGTGATGTTAAAACAGCCTGCCACAGAGCAGCAACGGCTTCTTTTTCGTTGTTATTGCCGTGGCTATTGAGTAGTTTCTGGCGTTTATCTGAATCAAGATCATCCTGAAAACTTTCCAGACCAGCCAGCTCTTCAATCTGCCAGGTTAATTGGCAATTAGTAACAGGCTTTAATGAATAAAGTAAGGTGCTGAGAATAATGTCTTTATGACAAATAATGCTTTTGTCGTTTTGTTTATAGATAATATCATCTAATGGTAATTCAGATTGTTCACTGAGTACCTGTTCTAAATTATCAATGTTGATCCGACCCTGAGCAAACAGTTCACGAAACTGTTCATTGCTTAAATAACCTTCAGCACCGGTGGTTGTTTTGGATTGTGACAAGGCTTCAGGGAATGATAAGTGCTGATAGCCATGCAGGGTATTGTGGTGTACAAAATCTTTAATCGGTGCCTGTGCCGGCAGAATATGTTCAAAATGTTCCAGCAGATGGAGTATTTGCTCACGAATATCATTGATGGAATCTGCTGCTTTAGAATGGTGATTGGTATCTGACATTTTGCATGAACTCCTTTATTTTAAAGCAACAAATAATTGACTGAAATGACTGGCAGATGCATGGATTAAGTCCAGTGCGAACCCGGGGGAAAGACCCAGATAGATAAAACCAAAGACCAGAATACTTGCGGCAAAGAGTTCAACAGGTTGTAGATCACTAATGTTATTCATATTGGAAGGGCTTGAGCTGCTGTCAGAGCCGCTATAGGCTGGCCCGGTAAATAAGCGGCCCATGGTACGGGCAGCATAGGCGGCACTGATCATCACGCCGATACTGACCAGTAATACTGTCCAGCCCCATTGTGCGAAGGCACCGATAATGACATGCAGTTCAGCAATAAAACCGGCGGTGCCCGGCATACCGACTGCGGCAATAAATGCTAATGAGGTAAAGACCGCAAAACGGGGTGTTATTTTAGCTAAGGAGCGATAATCTGTAATTTCACGGGTATGGGTACGTTCATATAGTAGACCGATAAGTAAAAATAATGCACCGGCAACCAGACCATGAGCAACCATCTGCATTAATGCACCGCTGATACCGGCCATATTTAAAGCGGCAATGCCTAATAGAACAACACCCATATGACTGATAGAGGAATAAGCAATCATGCCTTTTAAATCAGATTGCCTCCAGGCCAGTAAACCACCATAAATTAAACTGAACAGCGCCAGCACCATTAAAAAGGTCTGTAAGGATAAAACGGCCTCGGGTAACATAAAAGCGGTGCGGATTAAGCCATAAGCCCCCATTTTTAATAAGATGCCAGAGAGTAAAATACTCACCGGACTGGGTGCTTCAACGTGAGCCAGTGGCAGCCAGCCATGAATGGGGAATATCGGCATTTTTACCCCGAAGCCGACTAAAAACCCCAGAAAAATCAATACCTGAGTTTCTTTGGGCAGGGCACGAGCACCTTCAAGCATGGCATCCATGGCAAATGAATGACCAGGGGTGGCATCAAACAACACCAGCAGGCTGAGCAGCATAAAAACTGAGCCGCCCATGGTATAAAGCACAAAATTCAGTGATGCCATGCTGCGGCGCTTACCACCCCAGCGGTCAATCAGAAAAAATAGTGGAATGAGCGTCAGTTCCCAGAAAACATAAAACAGTGACCAGTCATGAGCCATAAAGACACCCAGCATGGCGGCTTCAAGTAATAACATCAGCAGATAATAACCTTTGGTATGTTCGCTGATACTGCGTGATGCAATAATGGCAATAAAACTTAATAAGGTTGCCAATAAAACCATAGGAAAGGAAATACCATCAATACCCAGTGCAAATGATGTACCCAGACGGGTGTTCCATGGGACGACTTTACTGAATTGCAAAGAACTATTAGTGGTATCAAAGCCCAGAATAAAACTGGCGGCATAGATAAGTGTTAAAACGGCTGTTAAGATGGCTGTTTTTCGTATCAGGGCTGATTGACTGGGTAATATGCTGATGATTAGTGCGCCGACAACAGGCAGCAATAATAATAATGTTAGGCTATGCATGAGTTCTGGCTTTGCTAAAATGGATTTAGAAAAAAACGGAGTTTAAAACCACTTTGTTGCTGCTGCAGTGACAGTCAATTGTAAAATTGATTATAAAGTACTGTGTTTAAAGGGGCGATAAAACCGTTACTTAAAATAAGGTCTATTGAAATTTGCCAAGCGTTAATAGATGGCATAAAATTCCCAAAATTGATGACGGCACATTATACGCTAAAAGGTGCTTTTAAACCAGAAGCTTATATTTAAATATTCAAATAAGGTTAAACAATAAATGCCAGTAAGTTCGTACGATGCACAGGATATTGAAGTTTTAAATGGACTTGAACCAGTAAAAAGACGTCCGGGTATGTATACCCAGATAGAACGCCCCAATCATCTGGCTCAGGAAGTCATTGATAATAGTGTTGATGAAGCGATGGCAGGCTATGCTCGTCGTATTGATGTGATACTTTATAAAGATGGTTCTTTATCGGTTAAAGATGATGGCCGCGGCATGCCGGTTGATATTCATCCGGAAGAAAAAATCCCCGGTATTGAGCTTATCCTGACCCGTCTGCATGCCGGAGGTAAGTTTTCTAATGATAATTATCAATTTTCCGGTGGTCTGCATGGTGTGGGTGTATCGGTTGTTAATGCATTATCTATTAAACTGGAGATCTGGGTCAGAAGAAAGGGTGAAGAATTTCATATGGCCTTTGCTGGTGGTGATAAAACTCAGGATTTAGAAGTCATGGGTGAAGTGGGTAAGCGCAATACCGGTACGATGGTACGTTTTTGGCCGGACAAACAATATTTTGATACCACAAAATTTTCTGTACGTCGCCTGAAGCATGGTTTAAAAGCCAAAGCAGTATTATGCCCGGGTCTGGAAATTAATTTTAAAGATGAAAACAGTGGTGAGAGTGAGCGCTGGTTTTATGAAAACGGTTTGTCAGACTATCTTATTGATGAAATAAATGGTCGTGAGTGTATCCCACAAATCCCTTTTACCGGGCATCTTGAAGGTAGTAATGAGCAGGCTGAGTGGGCTGTAGTCTGGTTGGATAAAGAAGGTGAGAGTGGTGACAGTACACCCATTATGGAAAGTTATGCCAACCTGATCCCCACCGCTCAGGGGGGGACGCATGTTAATGGTTTTCGCACAGGTTTAACAGAAGCGATTCGGGAATTTTGTGAATTTCGTAATTTATTACCCAGAGGAGTGAAATTAACACCGGATGATGTCTGGGACAGCTGTTGTTATATCTTGTCTGTTAAATTACTGGATCCGTTGTTTTCCGGTCAGACAAAAGAGCGTCTGTCTTCACGTGAATGCGCATCATTTGTTTCTGGTGTGGTAAAAGACGCTTTCAGTTTATGGCTAAATGAACATACCGAAGACGGTGAGCGTTTGTCTGATCAAGTCATCAGCAGAGCTAATCAGCGTATTCGAGCCAGTAAGAAAGTGGTTCGCAAAAAAGTCACACAGGGACCTGCGTTGCCAGGTAAATTAGCCGATTGCACCTCATCAGATTTTAATGAAACAGAATTATTTCTGGTGGAAGGTGACTCGGCGGGTGGTTCTGCCAAACAGGCTCGAGATCGATATTTTCAAGCCATTATGCCGTTGCGTGGTAAAATATTAAATACCTGGGAAGTTGATTCTGCTCAGGTACTGGCTTCTAATGAAGTGCATGATATTGCTGTTGCCGCAGGTGTTGAGCCTGGTTCCAGTGATTTAAAAGGTCTTCGTTACGGAAAAATCTGTATTCTTGCCGATGCAGATTCTGACGGTCTGCATATTGCGACGTTACTGTGTGCTTTATTTATTCGTCATTTTAAACCACTGGTGGATGCCGGTCATATCTATGTGGCTATGCCGCCGTTATTTCGTATTGATGTGGGTAAGCAGGTTTTTTATGCCCTGGATGAAGCAGAAAAGAAAGGTGTTCTTGACAGAATTGAAGCAGAAAAGATCAGAGGTAAAGTCAGTGTACAGCGCTTTAAAGGCCTGGGTGAAATGAATCCGCTACAATTAAGGGAAACGACTATTGCACCGGATACTCGTCGTCTGGTTCGTCTGACTATTGCAGAAACTGATGAGACTTATCAGATGATGGATATGTTGTTAGGTAAAAAAAGGGCGGCTGATCGTCGCTCATGGCTTGAAAACAAGGGAAATCTGGCTGATATTTAAACGGCTTTAGAGGCTTAGTTATTATTGAGTCCGCGCTAAACAATAATGACTGCACCTATCTTGAACTAAAGAGTCGCGCTAAAGAAAAAGAGGGCAATCGGGTGGTATTGGGAATAAGTCCTTAACAATAAAGAATTATCTGTAGTCGTGTCATTATCAAGTAGAAATGACCTAAAGCTGTATGTTTGTATTTGCTTATATTGCTAAGAGTGAGTGAAAAACGGTTATTCATGATTCAAAGAAAATATAGGCTTCAATCTAAAACCCTGTATTCTCTCTGCCCTCAAACAAGTTGCTTCTTGTACATTGCAGCGTTTGGCAGATAGTTATAAAAATAAAATTTGATAGAGAAAGCAGACGTTTCCTCATACTATATAATATCCATAATCCTCCAGCGACAACGGAGTTTAGTAGGCCATTCAAATAAACTAATTGAATCTACATCAGAAAACTATGTAGTAATTAAGACAATACTATCTAATACCTAATAATTAACTTGTTTTTACCTGATTACGCCCAGCTTCTTTTGCCTCATACATGGCTTTATCTGCTGCATGAATTAGGTTTTTCCCTGGCTGAGCATGTGTAGGAAAAGTAGCAACACCAATACTAGTACCTAAACACATTAATTTTGACCGATTAACTTTTCATATGCCCGATTCAACTTACTTCGGGCACCATCCACATTAAACATCCA
>JAHXHI010000086.1 GCA_025656775.1 gamma proteobacterium symbiont of Bathyaustriella thionipta | reverse complement strand
CTCCATAATGGTTTATTGATCTGATCCTTGTTTATGTAAAAAGTTCCCTTATTATATCAATTTTTCTCATTTATAATGATCTTGCCCTGGCAACATGACTCATCAAAGCCTTGATTTTATCAAGATCAGGTTTCAAAACCACGCCTTTTTCAGTCACGATGGCATCAACAAGTTCTGCCGGAGTCACATCAAATGCTGGATTTCTCGCCTGTGCACCTGTTGCAGCGACCTGCATGCTGCTAAAGTTAAGCACTTCATCACTTGAACGTTCTTCAATGGGGATATCACCACCACAGGTAATATTCATATCAATTGTTGTGGTGGGTGCCGCAACCATAAACTTAATACCATGATGTCGCGCCAGAACAGCCAGGGCATAAGTACCAATTTTATTCGCAACATCACCATTAGAGGCAATTCGGTCTGAACCAACAATAACCCAGCGAATGGGTTTGTCACTGGCTTGTGAGGTTTTAATCATATGTGCGGCTGCACCTTCAACTAACAGAGATACAGGAATGTTATCCTGAACCATTTCCCATGCGGTTAAACGTGCACCCTGTAGCCAGGGACGAGTTTCATCAGCATAAACATGACTGATTTTATCCAGTTTAAAGGCACTGCGAATGACACCCAAAGCCGTACCATAACCACCTGTCGCCAGGGCTCCGGCATTACAATGCGTCAAGACTGCACATTTTTCTTCGATTAATTGAGCGCCAAGCTTGCCCATTGTTACATTTGCGGCAATATCATCCTCATGAATTTGTTTTGCTATCGCTAATAATGTAGCAACGGGATCAGCCACAGCCAAACCTTTTATCACTTCCCTCATCAAATCAATAGCCCAGAACAAATTAACCGCGGTAGGTCGTGAACGAGCAAGCATTTGCAGATCTTCCTCAATTGCTTGCCGCCAATTATCGGGATTTTCTAAAAAGCGTTTTCTTGCCGCAATAACAATACCATACGCTGCTGTAATTCCTATTGCCGGCGCACCACGAACCACCATATCCGTGATTGCATGAGCCACTTCATTAACATCATTAAGAGTAAGATAAATATGTTCTACAGGCAGCAGACGCTGGTCCAGTAATTGAAGCGTATCATTTTGCCAAATAATGGGCTTGATTGAGTCATAGGCCTTTGCGGTCATTTTTATGCCTTTTCTTTATTCAAATTGCGCTATATCTTATAATCAATTGGCATAAAGGTGTAGAGTGCAGAATAAAATATTGACAATTGTCAGTGAATATCGAGGCTAAGAGTGCAACAAAAAAAAATACAACAAGTCGATACAATCATCCATGCCCGCTGGATTATACCCGTTGAACCTGATGAAACAGTTTATGAATATTATTCTTTGGTAATCCAGCATGGAAAAATACTTGATATTTTACCCAGCAAACGATGTCTAAAAAAATACAGCTGTCATACAGAACATAATTTAGACACACACGCACTGATTCCCGGCTTTATTAATACCCATACCCATGCTTCTATGGCGTTAATGCGTGGTATGGCTGATGATCTGCCTTTAATGGAATGGTTGTCAGAACATATCTGGCCGGCAGAAGGAAAATTTGTCAATTATCAATTTGTTAAAGAAGGCACCGACCTTGCCATCGCAGAAATGCTCAGAGGTGGCACAACGACCTTTAATGATATGTATTTTTTTCCGGATGCTGCTGCTAAATCAGCTGATGAATCAGGTATTCGCGCATCAATCGGTCTGATTATGATTGATTTTCCTTCTGCCTGGGCCAAGGATAGTGATGACTATTTGCATAAGGGTATACAATTACATGATCAATATCGTCATCACCCTCTCATCTCAACCGCCTTTGCCCCCCATGCACCCTATACTGTTTCAGATGAACCATTAGAGAAAATTAAAATCTATGCTGAGAAATTAGATATTCCTATTCATATTCATTTACATGAAACACAAGATGAAATTGATCAATCCATAGCGACTAACGGCCTCCGCCCAATAGCCCGACTAGAAAATTTAGGATTATTATCACCACTTTTAATGGCTGTTCATATGACACAATTAAATGATGATGAAATTACATTATTAAAACGCCATGGCGTAAGCATTGTACACTGCCCTGAATCCAATCTTAAACTCGCCAGTGGATTTTGTCCAGTTGGTAAGTTAACTAAAAAATTAATCAATGTAACGCTTGGAACTGACGGTGCCGCCAGCAACAATGATCTTGATATGCTCAGTGAAATGCGTACCGCAGCACTTCTGGCCAAAGCAGTAGCAGGTGATGCGTCAGTGTTACCAGCACATAGTGCGTTGAAAACTGCCACTCTCAATGGTGCTAAAGCACTTGGTCTGGACAAGATTACTGGCTCATTAACAATTGGCAAGGCAGCTGATATTACGGCGATTAATTTAAACAATCTGGAATCACAACCTGTTTATAACCCTGTTTCACAAATTGTTTACTCCTCCAGTCGTGATCATGTCACCGATGTCTGGGTTCAAGGGAAACATTTACTCAATAATCGTCAATTAACGACTCTTGATAGAGAACAAATCACACAAAATGCGATTGAATGGGGCAAAAAAATCCATAATGAAAGCAATTTATAGGATTTAAATTAGACATTTATTGTATAATCGCAATCACCCTACTTAATTTGTTTACAAAATTTATTCGTTCAGGAACTTAAATGACTCAGGTACAAGATGATCAATTTACCAATGTTGATCCCCAGGAAGTTGCAAAATTTGAAGCAATGTCTATGCGCTGGTGGGATAAAAAAGGTGAATTTAAACCTTTGCATGACTTAAATCCTGCCCGTCTGGAATACATTTCAAAAGGGTCTAATGGTCTTTCTGGAAAAAAGGTTTTAGATGTTGGTTGCGGTGGCGGTATTTTATCTGAAAGTATGGCTCATAAAGGTGCAGATGTTACTGGAATTGATATGGGTGATGCCAATCTGACCATTGCCAAAATGCACTTATATGAATCAGGTGAAAAAGTTTCTTATCAAAAAATAACCGTTGAAGAACTCGCTGCAAAAGAAGCTGGAAGTTACGATGTCATCACCTGTATGGAAATGCTTGAACATGTACCTGATCCCGGCTCTATCATTAAAGCCTGTCAACAATTAGTCAAACCCGACGGCCATGTATTTTTTTCAACCGTAAACCGAAATGCCAAATCTTATGCCATGGCCATTATCGGTGCAGAATATATCATGAAACTATTGCCAAAAGGCACTCATGATTTTAAAAAATTTATTCGACCTGCCGAACTTGATCAATGGATCCGTGCTGCTGATTTAAAAACAAAACATATTTCAGGAATGACCTACAACCCATTAACAGGCCATTGTGTACTCAGTGATGATATTGATATCAATTACCTGGTTCATGCCCGTCATATCGATTCTATTTGAATATAGCGCTGATAAAAAGTTTAATTTAAATTAAGAAACTTAAAAATGATAAAAGCGGTTCTATTTGATCTTGATGGTACTTTTGCTGATACAGCACCTGATTTAGCGGCAGCATTAAACCAGGTACTAAAAGAAGAAGGCAAAGCGCCCTTGGCATTGGATATTATTCGGCCTGTTGTTTCACATGGCGGCATTGCTCTTATTAGACTTGGCTTCAACTTTGATGAGCAACATACTGATTTTGAAAGACTTAGATTGAGGCTTTTAGAAATATACCTGAATAACATTAGTCACTTTACCACTGTTTTTGAAGGCATTGATGAACTCCTGGCAAAACTGGAAGACAATAATATCGTCTGGGGAATCGTCACCAATAAACCGGGCTGGTTAACCGATCCTTTAATGGAGCAGATGGGCTATACAAAACGTGCTGCAACGATCATCAGCGGTGATACCACAAAGCAACGCAAGCCTCATCCAGAACCATTATTTTATGCTTGTCAGCAAATCAATTGTCATCCTTCTGAATGTCTTTATATTGGTGATGCGGAGCGAGACATTATTGCTGGAAATGCTGCCGGCATGACGACTATCACCGCTTTATTTGGTTATATTGAAGCGAATGATTCACCTGAACACTGGGGCGCAGATGCAATGATTAACCATCCGGCTGAAATTGAAAATTTTCTATAATATTAACCATCGAATCCATCTTTACCTGTTGAGGTAGATTTTCAATATTCCGGGTATATAAATAAAAAACTAGAACGCTTCATCTACTGCTTTTTTTGAATCATTATAGAGCTCCTGGCTTTTTTTACTGACACTTTCTTGTAATTCATCGATTTGTTTATTAAATTCTTTCATAGAACTTTTTTCAGCAAAGGGATTAGCCGTTATTGGCTGATCTTTGCCTAAATTAACGCCAACCCACAATCCAATAATGCCACCGATCAAAAAGCCCAACAATAAGTCTTTCACTATACCCTTACCTCAAACACTAAAATCCATAAACCTGAAAAGAAGCTGAATCGCCTCAAAAAAGCTTGAAACAGGATAATAAGGATTAATAAAATAAAATAAAAAAACATTAACATTATTAGTTATTTCAAAGAGTTTAAAGTATATTACATTTTAATTAAAGAAGTGTATCTAATTCTTTATTTTTTCAATAAATTTACTCAAAATGCCAGCAGAAGACTCAAATAAAGACAATGCCTACAAATTTTGTATGGCAATCGCCCAAAATCATTACGAAAACTTTCCTGTTGCATCTAAATTACTTAGCAGGCAATTACGTTTCCCGATTAGTGCTGTCTATGCTTTTGCTCGAAGTGCAGATGATTTTGCTGATGAAGGAGACCTATCCAATGCTCAGCGGCTCACCTTGCTTGAAGAATACACCACTGAACTTGATAGCATTGAACAAGGAATGACACAATGGTCCATTCACAAGGGAAAGCCATTTATTCACAACAGTGAAAACCCGATTTTTATCGCATTAGCCGATGTCATCCACCAATACAAAATACCCATTCGTTTGTTTTATGATCTGCTCAGGGCTTTTAAGCAAGATGTCACAACCAGGCGATATTCCAGTTTTGATGACATACACGCCTATTGTCAATTGAGTGCTAATCCTGTTGGACAGATATTATTGCATTTACATCAAAGTGCCACAGAGGAAAATTTAAATCATTCTGATGCCATCTGTACCGGTTTGCAATTAATTAATTTTTATCAGGACATCGCACAGGACATTGATGAAAATGATCGCCTTTATCTGCCTTTAGATGAAATGAAGCAATTTAATGTCTCAGAGAATGATATAAAAAAACACATTAATAATTTTCAAACGCAGAAATTAATTGAAAAGCAGCTGTTACGCACTCAGAATCTTTATTTTTCAGGAAACCCCCTTTGCTCTAATCTCAGTGGCCGCTTTGCTTTAGAGATCCGCATGATTTATGCTGGTGGTCAGCTTATTTTAGAAAAATTGCAGAGAAATACTGCTAATATATATCTTCGTCCCCGACTCACTCATAGAGATAAGCTCAAACTCATCTGGCAAGCCCTGTTTTTCTGATTTAATCACTTGCCTTTGTCTCAACAAATAAAGACAATGTGAGTAACATTATAATTTTGATGCCTTATGACTAATACATCGATTAAAAATATCATTTTTTCTACACCATCGGTTCGCAATCGTCTTACCCGTGATTTAACATTACTGGTGCTGTTGTTAATTTCGATTTTTCTTACATTTTCCTATTTATATTCTAAGCAAATTCAACAGAATATTACTCAGGCAATTATTACTTCCGCAAAAAAAATGGTGATTGATAAAAACCATCGAATATTTGATCCCATTAATAATAATTTGCTTTTATCTCGTAAATGGGCTGAGCTAGAAGCATTGACACCAGACAAGCACAATACGTTTAACAAACGTTTTATCCCCGTATTAGAAACCTTACCTCAAATCTCATCCGTTATTTTAGCCTCTTCAAAAGGTGATGAGTATTTTTTTACCAAACAGGGTGACAACTGGTTATCACGGCATATAAACCCTGAAACAATCGGTAAAAACCAAGCTCAGTGGCAATTGTGGAATGGTAATAATAAGGTGATCAAACAATGGGAAGAACACAGCAACTACCAGTCAAAAAATCGCCCCTGGTATCAGCTTGGTTTAAGTACCGATATCAAAACCCCTATAAAATGGACGACACCCTATAGTTTTTACACCCAGCAAATTCCCGGGGTAACAGGTGTAACAAGTTGGCAGGATAAATCTGGTATTCGCTTTGTACTGGCTTTTGATGTCACGCTCAGTGATATTGCACAATCATTATCAACCATAAATATTAATAATAAAGGGATTGCTTACCTGATTAGTCCTAAAGGTGAAGTGATTTTACCTCCGGGTAATAAGCATATTATTAAAGGAACTTCCAATCATGGAAGTCTCTATGTTCCAGGTGATGCTCATAGTAATTATGTCATTTTTGATTCAGTGAATAACTGGCTAAGCAATGGTAGCAAGCTGAATCAGGCAGGTCACTTTTCACGAAATAATAAACTCTGGTGGTACAAGGTATTTGCCCTGGAAACCTATCAAAATTCTATATATGCCGGCGTGGTGGTTCCGGAAAAAGAATTATTAGATATTATTAATGAAAATACGATGTTTATTCTCACGGGCATAGGGATTTTAATCATTTTAGCGCTTGCTATGGCTAATTTTTTAGTCAATAAATATGCTCATCAATTAAAAGACGTACCCAAAACCAGCATTGTCTCGAAAGATTTTACTAATGAGATCTATAAACTTCTGCAACTTGGAGAAAGTGAAACACTTGAATTCAAATCGACCATGCGAAAAAATCTTAAAACCGGTAAAAACGGCAAAGAAATTGAAATAGCCTGGTTAAAAGGTCTGGTGGGGTTTATGAATACCCATGGCGGGATCCTGTTAATCGGTGTCGATGATGATGGCAATATTCTGGGAATTGACAACGATGAGTTTGACAATGAAGACAAAATCATGCTTCATTTTAAAAACTTACTCAGTCAACATATTGGCTTGGAATTTTCTAATTATGTTAACTTGCTCATTAATCAGGTTGAAGATAAAACAGTGTTAGTTATCGAATGTGAAAGAGCGGACAAACCCGCATTTTTATATCATAAAAATACAGAAGATTTTTATATCCGTAGCGGTCCTGCCAGCGTTAAGCTGAGTATCAGTAAAGTGTTAAAATATGTTCGAAATCGTTATTAATTATTAAAATTTAGCTCACTGCGGGAGATTCCTGGTGTTATATATCGTCAAAATCCATCTGTATACCCACAGCCATTCCTGCCCGTGAAAATTTACCATGATATTTTCGGGCTTTTTCTAAACTATTTGTCTTTTTAATGATTACCCGACAGTTTTGCTCGCTAAAGAATTTATTATTAATTTCTTCGATTGGCAAACGGGTAATATGAGCTAAATTGGCTATTACCTTTTTTTTATCAAAACCGGTAATTATCTCACCCATAAATACTACAGAATAATTGACTTCTTTATCAATCGAAGACACTCCCAGCTTCCTTATAATTAAATTATTGCTATCCAAATCAGCCTGATAATTCTTGCTTAGTATCAAACATCGGTTACAACTCTTATAATAATAGATTATTATATAAAAAGATGTGAGTTTCTTTTAAATTTACATAATTTTCTTATGTTTTGTAGCCTTTTCTTACATAAACAATTCAATAAACCTTATTTTAGTTTTTACACTATCTGAATAATGTTTATTAAGTGTTTATGCGGGACTGAAAAAATAGTAGTGGATCATGAAACCAGACGAGTATTGCCAGGGGAAAACTCAACAAAGCAGTTCCAGTTTTTATTATAGTTTTCTATTCTTAAATGACACGCAACGTCAGGCGATGACCGCATTATACGCCTATTGTCGTGAAGTTGATGATGTGGTGGATGAATGCACAGATCAATCAGTTGCTGGCAATAAACTTAATTGGTGGCGAGAGGAAATTCACAGTATTTATCATGGTACACCTAATCACCCTGTTGCCATCGCATTAAAAACTGCCATCAATCATTATCCGATGCAAGAAAAGCATTTTATGGAGCTCATTGCAGGAATGGAGATGGACCTGCATACTAATCAATATGCCAGTTTTAATGAATTATCACTTTATTGTTATCGAGTGGCCAGTGTTGTCGGCTTATTAACCATTGAAATACTGGGCTATAGCGATATAAACACAAGGGACTATGCAAAAAATCTTGGACTATCTTTGCAGCTTATTAATATACTCAGAGACATAAAAGAAGATGCTCAACGTGGGCGTATTTATATCCCGCAAGATGAACTGGTAAAATTTAAAGTGACTAAAGACATGCTTCTGAGCAATAAAAATAATGCGCAAACAAAGGCTCTTTTTAGTTTTCAGGCAAAAAGAGCTGAAGATTATTATGAACAGGCATTTGCAGCACTTGCCCCAGGCGATCGTTATGCACAAAGAACAGGCATTATCATGGCTGAAATTTACCATGCTTTACTTAACAAAATACAAACACAAAACTTTCCTGTTTTAGAAAAACGGGTTTCTCTGGCTAAATTAAAAAAGCTTTGGATTGCATGGAGCACTGCTCGCCGTGAATACCGGTTTTCACAAAAACTCACACAAGCTCCTACAAAATAAATTTATAGTTTATTAGCATGCCCATACCCACTGAAAGCAAAAAAAATAAACCGGTTATGATTATTGGTGGTGGATGGAGTGGTCTTGCCTGTGCCATTACCTTAGCCAGAGAAGGTATTCAAGTACATCTTCTTGAATCTGCCCGCCAGCTTGGTGGTCGCGCACGTGGTATTCATTCTAAAAATATCTTTCCTGCTCAAAACGCTGCTTATCAGACACTGGATAATGGACAGCATATTATGTTAGGTGCCTATCGTTCAACTCTGAGCCTGTTCAAAGTTATTGGGCTTAACGAAACGGATGTACTGGAACGTCAAACACTTGAGCTTAATTTATTTTCTCCTCATGAAATTTCCATTCAAATAAAAGCAGCGCTTCTACCTGCACCCTTTCATTTAATTATCGCACTTATAAAAGTTCAGGGTTTTTCATTATCAGAGCGTATCTCCGCAATTCAAATGTCACTTAAATTAGCTTTAAAAAGATATTCATTACAAGAGGATATCAGTGTTGCTGATTTACTGTTTCAATATCAACAATCACCTAAATTAATACAATCATTCTGGGAGCCCTTATGTCTTGCCACTATGAATACTCCCATACATTATGCATCTGCTCAGGTTTTTCTAAATGTTTTAAAAGACAGCTTCGGTAACAATAAAAATGATTCGGATCTATTATTTTTAAAAAAAGATTTATCACAGATATTTTGCGTTCCAGCATTTGAATTTATAACTCGTCAAGGAGGTCAAGTTGATTGTGCCAGTAAAGTGACCGGTCTAACGATCAAACCATTACAACCTTCGTTTAAGGCCGCTGTAAAACCTGATTATAACTTTGTTGTTACCACAGCTAAAGCTTCATATGAATCTCATAGTGTCGTTTTAGCATGTCCTGCTTTTATCAGCGACCAATTATTGCATACACCTGGTAATCATATTAATACCCAAATGACGTCTTTTCTAACGCCCCAAAATGCCTCATTAAAATTTAATTACGAACCTATTTGCACGGTTTATATGCAATACCCACCTGCGATAAGATTACCATCAAGAATGGTTGGTTTTGTTAACACGACTGCTCAATGGGCAATTGACCGTTCTTTGTGTCAACAGCCGGGTCTCATTGCAGTAATTATCAGTGGACCGGGCAAACATATACACATGCCTCATCAGCAGTTAGCCGATATTATTCACAATGAACTGGGTCATTGTATAACTGATTTACCTGAATATTTAGATTTTCGTATTCTCACTCAACATAAAGCAACCTTTAGCTGCCGGGTTAATATTGAACAGCAACGCCCTCATAATGACACTCTTATTCCAGGGCTTTTTCTTGCCGGTGATTATACTAATACCCATTATCCAGCCACCTTAGAAGGTGCAATAAAAAGCGGTATTAATACGGCTAAAAAAATTATTAATAGACATACAGCATTATAATTTTTTACTTAGTGGTCAATAGTCACTTTACCCAATAGATAAACAAAGATAAAATATCGGCTTATTTCTCTATTTATTATTTTAAGGGCTTTTCTATGTATAATTATTCAGCACCCGCTCAATTATTAAAAGATCGTATTATATTAGTAACTGGTGCTGGTGATGGTATTGGTAAAGTTGCCGCAAAGACTTACGCTCAATATGGTGCCACTGTTATTTTATTAGGGAAAACCATTGAGAAATTAGAAAAAGTCTACGATGAAATTGAAAAAGATAATGGTCCCCAACCTGCTATCTACCCCATGAACCTTGAAGGAGCGACAGGTAAAGATTTTGAAGATATGCAGGTAACATTAGATAATGAATTCGGTCGGCTAGACGGTATATTACATAACGCAGCGATGTTAGGTACTCTTATGCCTATCGCACAATATGACATGGCACACTGGGGAAAAGTAATGCAGGTGAATCTTAATGCCCCCTACATGATCACCAGAATGTGTTTACCGCTATTAGAAAAATCACAGAATGCATCAGTTATTTTTACCACTGATGATGTCGGCGTTAAGGGTAAGGCCTATTGGGGTGCATATGGTATCAGTAAAGCGGCTGGCGACAATATGATGCAAATATTAGCCGATGAGATGGAAGTCAATACACCAATTCGATTTAATAGTATTAACCCAGGATCGGTAGCCACTACCCTGCTCTCAAAGGCTTTTCCTGGTTTAGATCCAACTAATTTACCAAAACCTGCTGATATTATGAATGCTTATTTATACTTAATGGGAGATGATAGTAAAGAAATTAATGGTCAGATCATTTATGCGCAATCCTAGAAGCACCTGAGTTATCAGTAATTGCTCAGGTATCACTAAGAAATAAAAGTACTTTTTTCCATATAGTCAGACATAAGAATTGGTTTTTCAACAGCATAGCCCTGAGCATAATCAACACCAATATCTCGCAAGGTAGCGATTATGTCATCATTTTCAACGAATTCTGCTACCGTTTTCATACCAAGAAAATGTCCGATCTCATTGATGGATTTAACCATTGCCTGATCAGCAGCGCTATTAACAATATTTTTAATAAAAACACCATCAATTTTAAGATAATCTACCGGCAGATTTTTCAAGTAAGCATAAGATGACAAGCCTGTACCAAAGTCATCCAGAGAAAATTCACAGCCCATTTCTTTGATCGCATGAATGAGATTATTAGCATGATTAATATTCGTGATGGCTGTTGTTTCGGTAATTTCAAAACAGATTTTATCATGCGGTATTTCAGAATATTCTGAAAAAATACCCTCTATAAATGCTAAGAAATTAATATCATTTAAGCTTTGTCCCGACAAGTTGATGGCTATACCGCCCATAATTTCTAATTGTTCCGGGTGTTGACTAAACCAGTCAAAAATATGTTTAATGACCCAGCGATCAACATCATTCATTTTGTTATAAAGTTCCGCAGCTTCAATAAATTCATTGGGAGGCATATAAGACTCACTTTCATCTTTAACAAGTAATAACATTTCATAATGTTGAAGCGTGGATTTATCAAGTAAAGGATGAAGTCGTTGACAGCGAATATTCAGCTGGTTATTTTTTAACATCTGATCAACTTTGGTTGCCCAGAGTTGTAATTCCTGGCGATGATTGAGTTCAAGCGCATCATATTCTAAAAAGTGTACTCTGTTTCGACCCATTTCCTTAGCAATGGTTGTTGCCGTAACAACGGCCTTCAAAAAGACACCGGGTTCATTGCTTTCATTGACAGCAACCATGCCGATGCTGGCACTCAGAGTAAATTCTTTGTCATCCCATTTAAAGTTATAATCATTAATTAACTTACGCAGCTGTTCTGATGTTTGCAAGGCTTTTTCAGTAGAATATCCTGACAGATTTAGAATATACTCATCAATCCCGTAACGCCCGACAAGAACATCCGAATCAAGATTGTTTAGCAATAATTGTGATATTTCAGCAATATATTTATCACCCGCTTCATAACCACAGGTATCATTAATTAAACTAAACTGATCAATATCAATTAGACACAAAGCAAAATCATAGCTCAGGTCTTTCTTTTTCAGGAGTTTTTCTTGAAAAATACGCATAAATTCTTTTTGCTTTATTAAACCTGTAAGCTTGTCAAGACTACTCTCTTTAGCAATATCATCATGCACATCCCCCATAATGTCATACAAGCTTCTTTCCAATAAAGGTAAATCATAATCTTTAGTTTGAGATAATTGTCCATTATCCAGCATTTCAATCACTTCCATACGATTAAAAACACATTCCTGCTGACCACTTCGCCCTGAAAAAACAAACACATTTTGATTATCACTTTCCCAGATTAACTGTATGCGTTTTATTTTTTTATTTTGTTTAAAAACAAGGTAATCATTAATTTTTAAGCGTTTTGCTATGGCATTATTCGCCAATGCCAGTGCATCAGTAATGCCTTTATTGATTTTTAATATGGCTGTTTTATCTGAAAGGGCATAACCGTTGATAAGTAATTTGATAATGGTGTCATGATTAAGGCGAATACTCTTATCTGTATGTCTATGTGACAGGAATGACTGAATATCATCAACTATTTTTTTACTATGTTGCCCACTTTCTTCCAGGCCCTGTTTAATAATAAAAAGAATGACATCACTATCAATAAACTCATCACTGACATCTTCACTTATACTTAAAATGAGCATATCAAGAGCCTGGAGATATTGGCTCCATTGATTTGATTCTTTACCTTTATTGGTATAGGTAGAAACAAGAATAGAGAGCCATTGATAACTAATAAAATCAGCAATGACAATTGGAATGGATCGATTAGCAAGCCGACTTGCCAGTTCATTGGTTACAATTTGCTGTGCAGTCCAATTATCAATAATGTGGTTCACTTTTTTATTATAGTGATTAGCCTGAATTTCTAATAAATTACTTAAAACCTCCTGTACTTTAGAAAATAATTTCAAGTCATCTGTAAAGTGACTTAATAAGTAGATAACGAACGAGCGTGCTTTAATATAAAAGTGGTTTTTTTCATCATCGAAATCAACCATTGCTAATTTATTTAGCATCATTCTTGCAGGGTTAGACCATGATTCAAAAAAATCTTTATGCAGTAAAGAAACTTTAAGTAAGGGTATTTGTAATTGTAATAATAATTTTTTTACCGGAGCGCCCAGCCACTGATCCTGTTCTATCGATTTAAAGAGTCGGATTATAATATCAAGTGTATACTCAAACTCATTTTTTAATTCGATAGCATAAGCATTCTTATTGATACATTTATAGTGGACCCCACTGTCAAGACAACACAATTAAAAAATAAGATATATAATATCCATCATCATTTCTGCTGTCATGCAGCCAGTTT
>JAHXHI010000317.1 GCA_025656775.1 gamma proteobacterium symbiont of Bathyaustriella thionipta | reverse complement strand
CCTTGTAAAAATACCTTGGGGGTTTGGGGGCAAAGCCCCCATAAAGATAAATTCAAGAAAATGCGACAGGTTGGTTGACATCTAGCGCTTTAAAGCTCAGGTTAATGCAGATATTGATTTCACTCGTATAGAAAAAACATCAGAAGTGTTTAATCCTGATGTGGCGGCAACACGCAGTAAGCAGCAACTGATTGAGCGTGTTTCCGGTGCGGGTGACGCGGGTGTGCCCGGTGCTTTGTCTAATCAACCTCCAGGGGGAGCAATTGCACCTGAAACAGCTGCTGGCGGTGCAAATGAAGATGGCAATACGGGCGGCGTCTTTAAAAATAAAGAAACCACAACGCAAAACTTTGAGCTGGATAAAACGATTAGTCATACACAATTGGCTACCGGCAGTGTAAAACGAATCTCTATCGCAGTGGTTGTTGATGATAAAAAAGACATTGCTGACGATGGCACTGTCAGTTCAATACCTAGAACGGAAGAAGAATTGAAGCGTATTACCTCATTAGTAAAAGAAGCGGTCGGTTTTAATGCACAGCGAGGTGATACGGTTAATATTATTAATGCCGGTTTTGTTGCGCCTATGAGCATTGAGGCTCTGCCTGATGTCCCTGTTTGGGAGCAGGCATGGTTTGCACCTCTTGTAAAACAGAGCTTGGCAGCTTTAATTGTTCTTTATATAATATTTGGAGTGATTAAACCTGCCTTTAAGAGCTTATCCAAACCGCATAAAGAAATTGTGGGTATTGAAGGTGAGGGCGGTGAAGGTCAGGCGGCATTAGCGGGTGGTGAATCAGGGGCTATGGGGCAGGATGATGCGGATGCCTTACCCAAGCCGCCGGATGATTATGAAGTGCAACTGGATATGGCTCGTAAACTCGTAGTAGAAGATCCAAAAATAGCTGCCCAGGTTGTTAAGAACTGGCTGGCAGCATAGTCAATATTAGAAGATAAGAGATTAACCCAATGGCTGAAGATGATAAAGAACAAGGACCGGAAAATCTGGAAGGGATCCAGCAAGCCGCTGTTTTCTCATGTCAGTAGGTGAGGAAGAAGCATCCGATATTCTTAAACATCTGGGACCTAAAGAAGTTCAAAGCCTTGGTGAAGCAATGGCTACCATGAGCAATGTTGACAAAGATAAAGCCACGGCAGTCTTGCAAAATTTTAATACGATTGTTGGTGGCCAGACAGCACTTGGTATGGGCTCTGAAGATTATCTTCGTAACGTATTAAACAAGGCTTTAGGTAAAGATAAAGCCGGTGGTGTCATCGACCGAATTTTATTGGGGCGTCAATCTAAAGGACTTGAAGCACTGAAGTGGATGGAGCCGCGTTCTATTGCAGAAGTGATTCGCCTGGAGCATCCTCAGATTATTGCTATTGTTCTTTCCTACCTTGAAGCCGATCAGGCGGGTCTGGTGCTTTCCAATTTACCAGAAAATACCCGTTCAGATATTATGATGCGTATTGCCAGTCTGGATGCGATTCAACCCGCTGCATTATTTGAACTGGATGAAATTCTGGAAAAACAATTTGCTGGTCATGAAGGCAGTATTCGTTCTTCCAGTGTTGGCGGCATCAAAACGGCAGCAGATATTCTTAACTTCGTTGATGGTACGTCAGAAGCTGCCATTATGGAAGGTATCAAAAATGTTGATGAAGATCTGGGACAGGAAATTGAAGACAGTATGTTTGTCTTTGATAATCTTTCCGGCGTTGATGATCGTGGTATTCAGGCGCTATTGAGAGAAGTGTCATCTGGCATCCTGATTGTTGCTCTTAAGGGAGCTGATGATGAAGTTAAAGAGAAAATTCTTAAAAATATGTCCAAGCGAGCAGCTGAAATGTTACGTGATGATCTGGAAGCCAGTGGACCTGTGAAACTCAGTGAAGTAGAAGATGCACAACGAGAAATTCTCAGTGTAGCACGCCGTATGGCTGAAGCCGGTGATATTCAATTAGGCTCCGGTGGTGATGAATATGTCTGATGCCAAGCATGGCAAGATTATTTCAGGTAAAAGTGAGACAGCCTATGAGCGATGGGAGGTACCGAACGTTCAATCAGTCGAGCAGCAAAAACAGGAACAGGCCGGACTTTTAACGGCCAGACAATTAGAAGAATTACAAAAGCAGGCTTATGATGAAGGTTTCCAGCTAGGCAAAGATGAAGGCTATCAGGCGGCCTTTCAACAAGGGCTTGAGGAAGGTCGCCAACAAGGTATTCAAAAAGGTCAGGAAGAAGTTGAGCTGGTCATTAAGCGCTTTAGTCAGATCATGCAATTTTTGGCTGAACCATTAAATCAGGTGAACAACCAGGTCGAAGAAGAATTAATCAGCCTGTCTATCGCCACTGCCAAACAGATTATTCGCCGTGAAATTAATATGGACCCGGGACAAATTGTTGCGGTGATCAAAGAAGCGCTTGCAGTACTGCCCTCAAGTTCAAAAAAAATCAAAGTATTTTTACATCCTGCTGATGCAAAAATAGCCCGAGAAAACCTCAATATTTCAACCGAAACAAGTTCTGAAAATAGTGTCAATAATGGTCATTCATACCATGAAGAGTTATGGTCTATCATTGATGAACCGAACATCACCCGAGGCGGCTGTCAGATAAAATCAGAGTTTTCACAAATTGATGCCAGTATTGAAACGCGTATTGCTGAAATTTCTGCACGTATTCTTGGTAGTGAAAGAAGCAGCAGTGAAAGAGTGGATGATACTGATTCTGAGAGTGAAACCATCGATAATCTTAAACCTGATTTACCGATGACTTCAGGAGAAGAGAAAAATAACCTGAGTACTGAAGCAGGCGATCATAACCTTAATTTAGATGTGAGTTCAGAACCAGATAACAGTCCTGAATCAGATAACAGTCCTGAACCAGATGACAGCCCTGAGCCAGATAATAGTCCTGAACTAAACAATAACTCTGAAGCAGATAATCATCATGTCTGAGAGTACATCAATTGATCCATTTGGTTTTGCCTCTCAATGGGTGCAATCCCTTAATAATGTTCGAAAAAAAGTGGAAAAAAAACCCGCTTCATTAAATGTAGAAGGCAAACTGACCCGAATGGTTGGTATGACTTTAGAGGCTGTTGGATGTCAATCAGCAATTGGTGGTCGATGCCTTGTTGAAGGCGTTGATAATCAGTTTATTGAAACTGAGGTGGTTGGTTTTTCGGGTGATAAATTATACTTAATGCCGACCGGGAGTATTAGCGGAATACTACCCAATGCCAGAGTGATCCCAACATCAATCTCTTATAATGTCCCTGTTGGTGATGAATTATTGGGACGCGTGGTTGATGGTGCAGGTAATCCGCTTGATGGTAAAGGTCCTCTGAATAACCTTCATAGTGCACCACTAATGGCTAAGACAATGAATCCTTTGTCCAGAGAACCTATTAATGCGCCTATGGATGTGGGAGTCCGGGCAATTAATGCATTATTGACTGTTGGACGTGGGCAAAGAATGGGCTTATTTGCGGGCAGTGGTGTGGGTAAAAGTGTACTCCTGGGAATGATGACAAAATTTTCCACAGCTGATGTGATTGTTGTTGGACTTATTGGTGAACGGGGACGTGAGGTTAAAGAATTTATTGAAAATATTCTTGGCCCGGAAGGTATGGCACGCTCAGTTGTCGTGGCTGTACCTGCCGATCAATCCCCTGTTATGCGTTTACATGGTGCTCAGGTTGCCACCAGCATTGCTGAGAATTTTCGTGATCAGGGGAAACATGTACTGCTTCTGATGGATTCATTGACACGATTTGCTCAAGCTCAGCGTGAAATCGCCTTAGCCATTGGCGAGCCACCTGCAACAAAAGGTTATCCGCCTTCTGTATTTGCAAAATTGCCCAGTCTGGTCGAACGTGCCGGTAATGGTGAAGAAGGTGGTGGTTCCATTACTGCATTTTATACGGTATTAACTGAAGGTGATGATCAGCAAGACCCAATCGCTGATGCCGCCAGAGCTATTTTAGATGGCCATGTGGTATTATCTCGTGATCTGGCAGAAAGCGGGCATTATCCTGCCATTGATATAGAAGCTTCAATTAGTCGTGTTATGACGGAAATTTCAGATGAATCTCATCTTGAATTAGCAAGAAAGTTTAAGCAAGTTTATTCAATCTATCAACAAAACCGTGATCTTATCAATGTTGGCGCCTATACTTATGGTACTGAAAGAACCATTGATGAAGCGATTGAATTACAGCCTTCACTGATGGATTTTTTACATCAGGGGATGAACACTGCAATGAATATGGATGGCAGTTTGCATGATTTAGCGGTTGTAATGACACAGCCCACTCAGGCTCAGCAAATGATGAATCCCAATCAAACTGCGGTGACTCCAGGCGTTGCTTCAGCAAATATATATAAACAATAGCGGGTCAATTACTATGTTTCAATTTCACCCGGTTAATCATTCATTACCTGTTATCTTATGAAATCAAAGTCTCAACGCATGAAGCCGATAAACAAGCTGGCAGAAAAACAGGAACAGCAATCGGCACAGGTATATGCCCAATGCCTTGCCAATGTGCGGGAACTGGACAATCAACTGCAAAAGCTGTATTCCTATCGGGCAGGTTATAATCAGCAAATGATTGATATGTCTAAACAGGGTATGGGCAGCCATCGACTACAGGATACCTTAATGTTTATGAGTAATCTCAATCAAAGTATAGAAGCAGTGTTGCTACAGATACAGCAGCAGAAAAAAGTATGTGAAGACAAAAAGCAACGCTGGATGGCCATGCATACTAAAACCAGAATTTATAATAAAGTCACAAAAAAATATATCGTTGAAGAACAAGTTGTGCAAAATAAAAATGAGCAGAAACAGGTTGATGATTTTAATCAGTCTTCGTTTCACCGCAAGCTAAATTCTGAATATAATTCCTGATATTTTTTTGCCTGGGTGAATTCCAAAGTACATCCCACTCCTTTAATATGACCCATCCTTATTTTATTTCTAGTCGTCAGTAAATTAAATCTATTCTTCAGTTAATGTGTTTTCTATAAAGTTATTTCTTTGAAAGAACCTTAAGTTATTAATAAGTAAGATTTTTTAAAATTTTAAAAGTTGGTATGACAGTTGCATTCAATTAAGTTAACTACAAAAGTTATTTTTTTGACGAATGAGAAAATGGATACTACACACTTATTAACTATCAAGCCAAGCAGTACTGATGCCATTACAGGACAGGCTCTGGCTATGTTTTCATCTGATAATAAAAGCACCGATCTGTTTAAGTCTGCTTTTAAAGATCAGATGGAGAAAAAAAGAAATGAGCCCAATCATTCAGAAAAAAACTTGCCACAAAACGGCAATGATTTGCCAGAGAAAAAAACTGCTGTCGATAAAAATGAAAATTCTCATCAGTCAAATAAAGATGAACACGCCAGCAAAACTGAACATGACCGGCCGTTAACTCAAAACAATAATGCATCAACTAATGATTCTGAGCAGGATCGTGATGATGAACAGAAGAGTCGGCATGAACAAACAGAGACTAATAAACAGGCGAACAGTGCTGAACGCAATAACAGTCCTGAACGCAATAACAGTCATGAACGAAATAACAGTCCTGAACATGATAACAGCCCTCCACGAAATAATAGCTCTGAACAAGCCAGCACTGAGCAAGTAGCTTCTGGACAGATAAATACAATTGAGCAGGAAAACGCTTTAGGACAGATTAATCATTTAGTATCTGAGACGATGCAAAATGAAGTCACGCAGGCAATTAATCCCCAGCAGTTAGATGAATCAATTGAAAATGAATTAATAGCCCAGCAATCTGATTCAGAGCAACATCTGCAGTCAGAATTGAATGCTTCAGGTATAAATAATCCTCTCTATGCAGGCACAGACAATCTTGCTATTGATAAAAGCACTCAGGCTGAGATGTCTAAGAAGCAGATAGTATCAGGCTATATCGCAGCTAATGGCCATGTAATCTCGGACAGTGCCAGCAAAACAGGATTGAGTTCGGGTAGTGAAAATAAAAATGAATCATCACTGAATAAGAGTATTGCTGATTTTCAACAATTTATTGAAATGTCTAAAAAACATTCAATGGCGGGTGAAGCAATTGCCAGTGTGAAGTCATTTGAACAAAAAATGCACACACAGCAGCTCTCAGCTCAAGTTTTAATGGCTGATAGTAAATTACCTGCTGGTCAAACTACAGCTCAACCTGGATCTGTTCAGGCTGTCGTACAGCCTGCGCTGCTCGATAGAATGAATACATCACTGAATACAGTCCAGTCATTGTCGCAAACAACCTCTTCTCTGGAAGTAAAAGCCGGTGTGGGTAAAGCAGGTTGGAATCAGAGTTTTTCAAACCAGATTGTCATGATGGCTAATAATGCGATTCAACAGGCAAAAATCAGACTTAATCCAATGAATCTGGGTCCTGTAGAAGCGATGGTGAAATTATCAGGTGAAACAGCAGTCGTGAATTTAACGTCATTACACCTGACCACAAAAGAGGCCATGGAAAGTGCAATACCCCGATTAAAAGAAATGCTGAACGAGAATGGATTTTCACAAGTTGATGTGAATTTATCTCATCAGGATAAAAGAGAACAGCAGGAAGCTGGCTTAGATTCAAACTCAGGTTCAAACAATGAGCATGGTAATAGCACTATGCCAGGTGACGAACAATTATCAGAAGAAACTCCTGACTCAGAAACAGGTACACAAGTATCTGAACTTGATGAACAGGGTTTAAATATTGTTGATTACTATGCTTAAGGAGAATAACAATGGCACAAGTAATAAATACTAACATCTATTCATTAAACGCACAGAGAAATCTGAATCAGACATCAACACAGTTAGCAACATCACTGCAGAGATTATCATCAGGTTTACGTATTAACAGCGCCAAAGATGATGCTGCGGGTCTTGCTATTGCATCACGTTTTACGGCTCAAATACGGGGTTATAACCAGGGTGTACGTAATTCAGCCGATGCCATTTCTCTTGCTCAGACTGCAGAAGGTGCCTACGATGAAATGGCTAATAATCTGCAGCGTATTCGTGAATTGTCTGTTCAGGCTGCTAATGCAACCAATAGTACGACAGACAGGCAGGCTATCCAGACAGAAATTACTGATTTGCGATCTGAGATTGAACGTGTGACACATACCCAGTTTAATGGCGTGGAAGTGATTGGTTCAGCGGCCGGCTCTTTTTATTTTCAAGTGGGGCCAAATGGTAATTCAGCCGTTGATGGAATTACCGTGAATACGCTTAATGTACGTAGTCATAGTACTTTTTCTGCAATTGCAGATTCAGCAGCAACAGTGTATGTCAGTGGCGGGACGATTACCGAAATGACTTCAGCAGCATTGAGCTTAATTGGAAAAACTGATGCAATGCTACAGGTTATTAATACTCAGCGTGCGATTCTGGGTGCCACACAAAATCGTTTTGAATCAGTCATTCGTAATGGTGAAAATATATCTGAGCAACTGTCTGCATCCCGTTCACGTATTGAAGATGCTGATTTTGCCAAAGAAACAGCGGCATTAACCAAAGCTCAGATTCTTCAGCAGGCGGGCACTACGGTATTGTCACAGGCGAATGCTGTGCCACAAAGTGTTCTGGCCTTATTACAAGGTTAAAGAATGAGCCTGGATGAATAATTGATATGAGGTTAATAAAATGACCACAATACATCAAAATTCTCCGGCAAATCATCATTCCATTGATGATTCAGCCCATCATTCTGATGAACGAGGTATAGGGAGTGATGCCCATGGCAGACAAAGACTAAATGACAGTGCTCATGACGCAAATTCGGGCACTGTTAATATTTCATTCCATGCGCATATGCGATTAAAAGCCTTTCAGGATCAAAAAACTCAGTCACCGACTGATGCTGAATTGTCTTCTGTGAATCGTTTGACTGCACCTGCTGATTCTCAGTTTGATATAGCATCTGAACAGGATGCTAATGCCATTAACAACAATTCTGAACGGGCTGGCATATCGGGTGCTGGTTTTTCTGAACAAATGATGGGAATCTTGTCAGAAGTCGAGAATAATATTGTGCAAACATCTGAACCAGGTTATCGATATCTGGTTAATATGCTCAATAATTACCAAACCACTGTTGAGGATCCAGGACAGCTGCAAGAAATCATGCGAAAAGAAGAATTTTACCTGAATCGCAGAAAACCGTTTATGGAAAGTGCTGATTTCCAGAGTTATAGTCAGGTACTAAGCCAGTTTTCTAATATCATTGAGCGTCAGCAATATTCCTCCTAGTGTAAAACCAGCTTGTCAAATTTCCGATTATCCAACACTTATCGTAAATGCCAGTATAAATTTTGATTATTTTATCAATCATATATAGCCTCTTTTTTATTAATTAACTTGAAAAATAAGGCCAGTAACCCAATTTATGTTGAGTATTAATTGAATATAAGTAATAGGTGATATACTATATGAGTCTTCAAGCCGTTATTGAAAAAAAGTTAAATGAAACATTTTCACCCAGCTATTTAGTGGTTGAAAATGAGAGTCATATGCATAATGTGCCGGCTGGTTCAGAAATGCATTTTAAGGTCCTGATTGTATCAGACAGTTTTGAAGGTCAAATGTTGATAAAACGTCATAGAGCAGTCAATAAAGCACTTGAAGAAGAATTAGCGGGACCCATTCATGCCTTATCTATGCACACCTTTACTCAGGATGAATGGGCAAAACGCAATGGACAGGTGCAAGATTCACCACCATGCCAGGGCGGCGGCAAATAATACGTAATGAAACTATCTAAAAACTCTCAATATATTTTAAATGTAAGTTAAATTAAGGAAATATAATGGCTACTGTTGATGTCACAGCGGAAAATTTTAATGAAATAATCAGCAATAACGATTTTGTTATCGTTGATTTTTGGGCACCATGGTGTGGACCTTGTAAAGGCTTTGCGCCGGTTTATGAAGAATTATCAGAAAAATACCCTGATGTGGTATTTGCCAAGGTCAATACAGAAGATCAGCAGCAACTAGCAGGTGAATTTCAAATTCGTTCGATACCAACGTTGATGATTTTCCGTGAGCAGATTATTTTGTTTTCACAACCAGGTGCTTTGCAAGGTTCACAACTGGAACAGGTTATTGAACAGGCTCAAGGTCTTGATATGGAAGAAGTTAAAAAAGATATTGAAAAGCAGCAGGCAGAAGAAGCAACCAAACAATAATTTATTTTCTGCTCTGCAACGCTCACACTCATCGTAGAATGGTTTGTGGGAATATTTCGTTTTAAATTTTCTGGGGGCGTTAATGAAGTTTCATGCTGAACAATTCAAGCATGACCAGGCTGAAAAAATTGGCATATTACTGGTTAACCTGGGGTCTCCGGATGCACCGGATGCCGCTTCGATCAGACGTTTTCTAAGAGAGTTTTTATCTGATCAACGTGTCATAGAAATGCCGAAGTTTGTCTGGCAGCTGATACTGAATCTTTTGGTCCTGCCTTTTCGTCCCAAAAGATTAGTACCCTTATATCAAGCAATCTGGACTTCGGAAGGTTCTCCTTTAGTAGCAATTGCTGAAAAACAAAAAAACAAACTGGAAGCGGCATTTATAGAGAAAGGTCATACTCACTTAAACTTTGCTCTGGCTATGCGCTATGGCAATCCGGATATTGCTTCAGCAATTCGTCAATTTGCACGTGATAATGTTCATAAAGTACTGGTGTTTCCAACCTATGCGCAATACTCCGGTAGTACCACAGCCTCAATCTTTGATGCCGTAAGTGCTGAATTACAACAATGGCGCTGGATCCCGGAACTTCGATTTATTAATAGCTATCATGATCAAGCGCAACATATTCAAGCCCTTGCTGATTCTGTACAGACTTATTGGCAAACTCATAAAAAGGGCAAAAAATTAATCATGTCTTTTCATGGTTTGCCCAAAGTTTATCTTAGCAAAGGTGATCCCTATTTCTGCCAGTGCCATAAAACGGCACGTCTGCTTGCAGATAAACTGAAATTGGATGAAAGCCAGTGGACGATTACTTTTCAATCACGTTTTGGTAAACAGGAATGGCTAAAACCTTATACCAGTAAAACACTAGCCGATCTGGCACAGCAGGGGATTGATGAAGTTGATGTGATCTGTCCTGGATTTGCTATTGACTGTCTGGAAACGCTGGAAGAAATCGCAGTAGAAAACCGTGATGTGTTTCTCAATGCGGGTGGTAAGCAATACCAGTATATCCCGGCGCTTAATGATTCAGATACCAATATTAAAGCTATGGCGGCATTGATTGAACAGCATACACAGGGATGGCAGGTTATATCAGACTCAAGAGCGTTGGCAGAACGAAAAAGTCGACAATTAAAAGTCGACAACCAGAAAAACTAAGACTGACGACTTTATGCCTTTATCAACTCATTCAGGTTGAACTGATTTTTCCAGAGGTTTAACCAAGCAGTCCCTCAAACGGCTGAACATCAACCCACTCACCGGCTTCAATATTGCCGCTTTGTGCGGGTATTACCATAAAACAATTAGCTCGACTCATTGACGTTAGGACATGAGAGGCCTGAGCACCGGCATTTCTGACGGTAAGTTCACCATTATCTGACTGTTCTAAAATACCGCGTTGGAAGTCAGTACGTCCGGGACGTTTTTTCAGTAACTCAGTGGTTTTAGCTTTAATCATTAAAGGTAAAACAATGTCCTGACCTTTCATGCGTTTTAATGCCGGCTGTACGAATTGGTAAAAGGTGGCAATGACAGAAACGGGATTTCCCGGTAAACCAAAAAATAAACTATCACCAATAGAACCAAAGGCCAGAGGCTTACCGGGCTTCATGGCAATTTTCCAGAAATTAATTTGGCCAACTTTTTCTAGCGTTTCTTTAACAAAATCAGCTTCACCGACAGATACCCCACCTGAAGTAATAACGGCATCAGCAACACTGGCTGCAGTGTTAAAGGCTTCTTCAATGGCACTTCGATCATCGGCAATAACACCCATATCAATTAATTCAATATCCAGGTTCTTTAATAAGCCGTAGAGTGAATAGCGGTTAGAGTCGTAGATGTCACCTTCACCTAACGTTTCGCCAATAGACTTTAATTCATCTCCGGTTGAAAAAAAAGCGACTCGAAGTTTACGTGTTACCCTGACTTCAGCGATACCCTGAGTGGCAAGAAAGGCCAAATCAGTGGGTGATAATTTTTTCCCGTGGGCTAAAAAAGTCTGACCTGTAGTGAGATCATCACCTGCTTTTCTAACATTGGCAAACGCTTTGGGAATTGTTGTGATCTTGACGATATCTTCCTCCGGCTTTTCAGTATGTTCCTGCATGACAACGGTATCAACACCTTCAGGAACCTGAGCACCCGTCATAATACGAATGGCTTCACCGGAAGCAATTTTTCCCACGTAAGGATGCCCTGCGAATGATTGCCCGGCAACCTTAAGTGTCAGAGAAGATTGCTCGCTCTCAAGTTCCTGACTGGAGAAGGCATAGCCGTCCATACCGGAGTTATCACAGGGCGGGGTGTCAAATGTGGCAGTGACATCTTCAGCGAGAATACGATTCAAAGCTTGACGCAAGTCAATTTTTTCGGTGCCGTCGATGGCTTTAATATCACTAATAATTCGTTTTTGTACGTCGCTTACGCTTAAAAACTGGTTGTCATTTTGGCTCATTTTGCTTTAAATCCTGTAAAAGTCCGGTAATAAAATGTGTTATTTCTGAAATATTGTTGATATCAAGTAACGGGCAATGAAGCGCATCGGGATATCCATCTTTAATGTTCTCATGATCGCTTGCTATGGCAATGATATTGGGATCCTCTGGATACATTAAGGGCTTGTTAAGACTGGGGCGATGTAATTCAATTTTACTAATTGCTTCATGCTTAAAACCTTCCACCAGAATTAAATCGGTTTTTTGTCGATCTAAATGGGGTAATAACTCAAATAAGTGGGGTTCTGAAAACTTATCCTGAGAAGGTTGTTCAACCATCAAAGCCCAGCGTTTTGCAGAAGCAACCAGCATTTGTTCAGCGCCTGCTTTTCGCAGGCGGTAGCTGTCTTTACCCGGTTTATCAATATCAAATTTGTCATGGTGGGTATGCTTTACCATAGCAACACGAATATTGGCTTGATTTAGCTCAGGGATCAGTTGTTCTAATAAGGTGGTTTTGCCTGTTCCACTGAAGGCGGCAAAGCCCAGCAAGGGAATATTGTGATAGGTTGTCAATGAAATCATCAGGAAATTATATCATAATAATAAAGTATAAAAGATGGGCGTATTGAGTTTAATTGACAAAGTCATTTGTTAAAAAGTGAGAAAATGAAAAAGCTTAATTATCAGGATGTTAATATTATTCAGAAGAAAACAGGTCACAATGGGTTTTTCGTCACTAACCAATATACTTTGCAGCACACTTTATTCAGTGGTGGACAAACCAGAGAACTAACCCGTGAGTGCTTTGAAAGAGGTCATGCCGTGGGGGTGATAGCCTATGATCCCTGGCAAGACAATATCGTACTGCTTGAACAATTTCGTATTGGTGCCTATATCCACATTAATGAACAGCTTACTAATGAGCCAAAGCAATTGCAAAGCCCCTGGTTGCTGGAGATTATTGCCGGAATTGTCGAGCCGGGAGAATCGCAGATAGCAGTTGCCCATCGTGAGGCTGAGGAAGAAGCAGGGCTTAAACTATTAGCCCTGGAGTCTATTGGTAATTTTTATTCCAGTCCCGGCGGTAGCTCTGAAACCACTCACTTGTATTGTGCCTGTGTGAATAGTGCGGGTGCAGGTGGTATTCATGGCTTAGAAGAGGAAGGTGAAGATATACAGGTTCGGGTTGTATCCTTTGCTGAAGCGGTACAATTGCTTGAAGAGGGTGAGTTGAATAATGCCAGTGCAATGATTGCTATGCAGTGGCTGATGCTGCATCGAGATGAGTTAAGGGCTAGATGGCAATACTTGGAATAACGATAAAGATTGCTTTAAAATGGACGCTAAACTATATAAGTCAGAATAATTAACAGGTATATTTATGTCAGACCTTTCAATTTTAGGAACCGCCCGAATGAGCATGCAAACCGGTCTGGATGGATTAAAGCATAATGCCTTAAATCTGGCCAGTAAAGAAGCCATGCAGGCGCAAGGTGCCCCTGTTAAGGCGCTTGTTGACATGAAAATGAATCAATATCAAGTGCTTGCTTCAGGTAAAGTGGTTGAAACTGTTGATGAAATGCTCGGTTCTCTGCTAGACGAAAAAGTATGATAGTCATGTGCATGCCAGCCACATCGTACATTTTTAAACGCTATTTTTCTATTAATTACCACTATCTCTTTTCCTGTTTTTCCAATATTATACCGCTCAAATAATCGGATAGTTTTCTGCCTGAATTTGAATAAAGAACAGACCTCAAATTTTAGACAAGTACTGCTTTAAAAAACTATTCTATCGTGATCTATCTGTTATACTCAGGTAACTATTCAGCATGATTTTTAATCTCAGATAAAATCAGGTAACTTTTTATCAAATAACAATTCCAATGCAAGACTTGAACTTA
>JAHXHI010000305.1 GCA_025656775.1 gamma proteobacterium symbiont of Bathyaustriella thionipta | reverse complement strand
ACCCTTGTAAAAATACCTTGGGGGTTTGGGGGCAAAGCCCCCATAAAGATAAATTCAAGAAAATGCGACAGGTTGGTTGACATCTAGCGATGTTGAACCTGGAGCCGGAGTAACAACCTTTCGCGATCGTGATGGAAAAACATTGGGTGATATTCTGAATTCAGCACCTCAGTTTGTAGGTGGAACCCTGAATTCAAATGGCAATCCACTTGCTTATATTAATACTGACTTTTCTGAAAGCAGTTCCTATGAATTATTTCAAAAAACCAATAAAAATCGTCAGCATATGATTTATGTGGGGGCCAATGATGGAATGCTTCATGGACTAACGGTTGACAGTAATCCTGCCACTAGCCTGGCAACCACATCAAGCAGTACACTTGCTTACCTTGAAGATTTTGGTAAAGAGGCTTTTGCTTATTTTCCTTCAGCAGTGATTAAACGTCTCAATAAACTGACCAGTTCAGAATATGACAATAAAGGGATTGCCAGCCATCGTTATCTGGTTGATGGCTCTCCAACTGTTGAAGATGCCTATGATGGAAGTCACTGGAAGACGATGCTTGTGAGTGGTCTGGGTGCTGGTGGTCAGGGAGTTTTTGCTTTGGACGTGACAGATGGTGCCGCTACTTCAGGTAATAATGTGGTGTTATGGGAATTTAATGATAGCGATGATGCCGATTTAGGCTATACCTATAGTCGTCCAGTGATTGCTCGTCTTCAGGATGGCAATTGGTATGCAATTTTTGGCAATGGCTATAATAATACTGAAACCCGTAATATGGATTCACTTCCAGATACTTCGGTGAGTACAACAGGCCATGCAGTATTGTATTTATTGAAAATGTCGGGTCCCACAGGTCATAATAATCGTTGGGTTTTAGGGACCGATTATTATAAGCTCGATACAGGTCGTGGTGATACGACAACACCTAATGGTCTTGCAACCGTATCAACCCTGGATTTAGATCGTGATCAAGTTGTTGATGCAATTTATGCGGGTGATCTTCAAGGTAATTTATGGCGCTTTGATTTACTCGATGGTGATACAAATATCAATAGCGGCCTGTTTCCATCTTTAGTTGAAAATGGCGCAACTAAACCCTCAAAAACATTTAGAATTGCTTATGGCAACAATGCACCTGAACCCGTATTTTCCACAGGCTTAAATCAGCCAATTACCAGTGCACCCGTTATTGGTTCTCATCCAATTGATGGCTTTATGGTCATTTTCGGTACCGGGCAATATATTGAGCCCGGGGATAATCAGACAACTGGATTAGCAACACAGAGCTTATATGGTATTTGGGACAGCTGTGTGATGAATGGAAAAGTTGGAAACAGCAATAAATATCAGATTAACTATAAAGGCAGCCTGATTCCATCATTACCAGGTTCGTGTTTAAGTGTTTCTAAGTTAAGTTTATTACAACAGGAAATTGTAAAAGAGAGTATTGAGGTATTTACTGAGGCGGTTGATAGTAATGGTGACGGTGTAATTGACAGCAGTGATACACCAACGGCAAATAACACTGAGGAAGTTCGTATTACGACGGGTTACAAACTTTATCCATATGACCAGGATAAAACACCTGTTAATACGCAAATTATCGATAAAAGAGTTGATCAGTACAATAATACCGTCTCATATTATACCTATGAAAGTGAAACCGGCTGGTTGAATTCCGTCAAAAATGCCATTGCACATAAAGGCTGGTATCTGAATATGGTAATTAACGGAAATAATAAATCGGAAAGAAATATAAATAAACCGCTTCTTCTTGGCGGAACTGTATTTTTTAATACTTATATGCCTTCAAACGCATCAGTTTGTGGTGCCGCAGGTGATACCTGGGTTTACTCCTTAAATGCCAGTGATGGACGACAATTGAGCAGCTCTGTATTTGATTTAAACCAGGATGGCCAAATTGATCTACAGGATGAATTTAATCAATCTGAAGTGATTGGTGCCAGGAAAAAAACAGGCTATACACCAGGCGGTACTCTTATCAATGCCGGCAGGGATAAACATAGTATTACTTTTGGTGGTGATATTAATAATGATATTGATGATGCTTATTTTAAGATAAAAGAAGGTAGACAAACCTGGAGGGTCATCAGGTAAATGTTATTGACTAAACAAAATTTGAACAAAATGTTAAATGCATTTTGTTCTCCCAGCAACGGAGTGAGTATTCATGAATAAAATTAAAGCAACTATCATATTGAGCCTGTTTTTGTTACTCATCACAATCAGTCCAGTTTATGCTGCAACTGGTTTGGAGCGTATTGGATTTATTGAATCCATTAATGACAGCAATGATAATACAGACAATTTGGCACTTTTACAGGTTTCAGGAAAAACCTATAAGTTTGACTGGGATACTATCGAGATCATATATAAAAAGGTTTATATCGATGTTGCTTTTTTAGACAAAGGAATGAAAATAAGTTTCCGTACAAATCATGAAAAAATTACAGCTATCAAGATTTTATCAGAGCATGATGCGCTCATTAACCACTAGGTGGACTGATTCCTTTTCAGATTGATTGAAAACGACTCAAGAAATAAATGGTCACTGCAGTAAGTCTATTCTGGTTTGCTCTGATAACCGTTACAGGAAATATAGATGAAAAAAAATTCTGGCTTTACGCTCATTGAAATTTTAATCGTTATTGCAATTATAGCGATTCTAGCGAGTATTGCTGTTCCCTCTTATAGTGAATTTGTTGCCAGGTCGAAGAGGGCAGATGCCCAGGGTGCATTGCTGGGGTTAGCTCAGACAATGGAACGATATTTTTCGGAAAATAATACCTATTGCGATGTTGGAGCCATAGCGGTTGGAAATTGCGGGACTGGGGCGGGTGATACCGGAATTCCAGGAATTTTTCCATCACAGGTTCCACTTGATGGGGGAGCAGCATACTATAATTTAACCATTAGTGCGGTAACCGCAAGTAGCTTTACCCTGACCGCAAGCGGTGTGGACTCAATGGCAACCGATAAATGTGGTAATTTTACCCTGGCCAATACAGGGATGAGGGGACTCACTAATAATACCGATACAGTCGCAAACTGCTGGAAATAAATGTTTTAATAAAGTAAGAACAAAATACATCACTTCTCTTGTCAAATTATCCAGTCTTGTCGATCAGGCAGCATAAATGAATGTTCTTCAGTTGCTTGATATTCATTGCCATTATATTTACCAGCATTCACAAACCATTTAAACTTTCTTTGTCATATCTTGTTTTTCTACAAAAATTCAAAATTAACTCTGTTTTATTCATCCTTATCGACTAATATTTAAACCTGAATTAAATAAACACACATTGAGTGTGTCTGAAGCACTATCATAATGGTGGTTTAATTTTCAGCGATTTTATAGAAATAGACTATAGTTTAGAGAGTAAAAAATAAGCGATAAAGACAATGATTAAGCGCAGAAAAGGATTGGATCTGAAGAGTGCTTGTTATGTTGTGAGCAAAAAAAATGAATCAAATATGACCATATGTCAGTAAATTGTGTGCGTTTGGTCAAATAGAAATAGATTTTTTGAATGAGTAGGTTTATAAGTTAAGTATGAAAAAATTAAAAGGTTTTACATTAATTGAATTAATGATCACATTGGCTGTGGCTGCAATTTTGCTGACAGTGGCAGTCCCTATGTTTACGGAAACGCTGAGAAAAAACAGGCTATCTGCTCAGGCCAGTAATATGTTTACGGCCTTGAATGTTGCACGTTCAGAGGCCATAAAAATGGGGACTGATGTTACGGTATGCTCGACTATTAATCAGGTAATCTGCGGTGGTGCAGTTGACTGGAGCACAGGCTGGATGGTACGTCAGGGGGCTCCTGGCGGACCGGGGCCGGTCATTAAAGTGTGGGATGCTCTGAGTCCCGGGAGCGCTTTGCTTGGTGATGCCGGCAGTATTGTCTACACTTCGCGAGGAATGACTGATCCTGCAAGTGGAGCCGCCGGCACATTGCAGCTGACCCTGACTCCTACAGTTTGTAAGCCCAATGAACGACGAAGAATCGATGTTAATTCCACCGGGCGTTCGATGCTTTCAACCATTAATTGTCCATAAACGATCAGGCAGTAAAATGAAATTTAAAAAAAATTCAGGCCTTACCATGATAGAGATTCTGATCTCAGTCATTATTCTTTCAATTGGCTTATTGGGGATAGCGGGTCTGCAGGTCGCTGGAATGAAGAATAACCATAGTGCCTATCTTCGGACACAGGCAACGACGCTGGCTTATCAGTTTGCTGATATTTTAAGAAGTAATCTGACTGAAGTTCAGGCAAGAAAGCTGGGCGGTATCGGCAGCACACTCAGCGGTGCTCAAATTCAAGGTTTTGCGACAGGCGCGGGAGATTGTGTTATTGGCAATACCTGTACTTCGACACAAATGATGGAAGATGATTTACAGAGCTGGGTAGAAAATATTGAAGACACGCTGCCAGAAGGGCGAGTGAGTATCACTAACCCAAGCAGCTTTAATGATACGAATAATAATTATCTGGTGTTTGGTATCACCATTACCTGGAAAGATGATCGGGTTAATGATGTCGATAAATCCTTTACAACGAGTTTTCGCCCATGAAAATATTTGATTTCAGTCAGCAGAAAAAAACGCAGACCGGTTTAACCCTGATAGAAATGATGGTGGCTATTGCCATTAGTTTGATTTTGATGGCAGGGGTGTCACAAATTTATTTATCCAATAAAAAGACTTATCGTACCACCAATGCGATATCCCGAATACAGGAAGATGGCCGCTTTGCCATTAACTTTTTAGCGCGGGAAATCAGAACCGCCGGTAATATGGGCTGTATTAATCTGGATTCCATGATTATTAAAAATAATCTTAATTCTACGGGTAATGTTGATCTTGATGCGCTGCTTAATTTTGATGAAGGTCTTAATGGTACCAATAACAATGCTGATGGTGGTGATGCAATCGTTGACGGCACCGATACCATTATTTTAAAAGGCGTTATTGATGGGGGTGTTTCAATGGATTTACCCTATATGAATGTTGCCTCTGATGCAATTCATATCCTGGAACCCAATGATCTGGAAGATTTTGAAATTGTGTTAATCAGTGATTGCAAAAAAGGTGATTTGTTTGAGATCACCAGTACCAATGGTACGACAATCACTCATAATACCGGGAATGTCGCTGAAGGTCCCGGCAATAGAACAGACATATTTTCACAATCCTACGGTGCTGAAGCATCGATTTTTTCCATAGCAACCCGAGTTTTCTCTATCCAAAATGGTGCCAATGGTTTACCGGCTTTATTTTTACAAACGGGTGCCGGTGCGGCTCAGGAGCTGGTTGAGGGCGTTGACAATATGCAGATACTCTATGGGGTTGATGGTATCGATACGGATACGGTCCCTGATTATTATACCTCCTCGGATAATGTGCCTGATATGAGTAAAGTGGTCAGCATCAGAATCAGTTTGCTGCTCAGTACTACGACAGACAATATCGTCCAGCAAAACCAGGTCTATGATTATAACGGTGTTCAAGGTATTGTTGCCCCGGATCGTCGACTACGCAAAGTGTTTAATATCACGGTTGCTCTTAGAAACAGGCTGAAATAAAGATAATGAATAAGTTAATGTTAAAAACAAGAACCCTGAAAAAACAAAATGGCGCGGTGTTAATGGTCAGTTTAATGTTTTTACTGATCATGACCATTTTAGGTGTGAGTTCCATGCAGACCACGGTGATGGAAGAAAAAATGGCGGGTAACAACAACGATTATAATCGCGCGCTTCAGTCCAGTGAAGCAGGGCTGCGAGCGGGAGAAACCTGGATTCAAAATCAGGCGGCCGCCCCCGCGCCTGTTGGTGATGGCAATACCGGTGTCTGGACTGTTAATGGGCCCTATCTGGATGGCGATGATTCTGCCTCAGAATGGTGGGAACAAACCAGTAAAAATGCTGCCTGGTGGGTTGCAAATGGTGTGGAGTACACGGCTATTATCGACAAACAAGTGTTAGAGGATATCCGTGGCATACAAACAAACCCCTATTATATTAATGAATACCTGACCAAAATTAAAGACAATCTTAATGTGGGATTACAGGCGGATACCACCGGAAGAACATTGTATCGAATCACGTCTCGAGGAACGGGTGGTAATGATTTAACTCGGGTTTTATTACAGACTACTTATTCAAAGAGGTTCTAGGCCATGAATATTAAACAATTTTCAATTGTCAATGCGTTGGTTTTCCTGGCGTTGGCAATAAGTATTCCCGTGCCGGCAATTGCCGCTGACTTATCCCTGGCGACGAAACCCCTTTTTCTGACTTCCGTGAAACCGAATGTCATGGTGATGCTGGATAATTCAGGCAGTATGAAAAGCCAGATGTATACCACCGCATTTAATAATGCAACGAGCTACTATGGCATTTTTGATGCGACTAAAAAATATGAATACGATATAACAATTCCGGTTAATGCCGGGGCATACTCCGTTGCGGTGGATGTGAATAAAAAAGGTGCATTTGTGGAAGCAAATTGTGTTCCCCCGGGCGGTGTGGTGACCTGCTGGTCAGGTAATTATCTAAACTGGCTGACCACCAAGCGGATTGATTCCAGTCGTATGGTGTTAGTGGGTGGTAAGCTGGAGAGTAATAGCGGTTTTGATTACGATGGTGATGGTGATCATGATGGTGATGGCAGTAACGGCGGCAGCGGCGCCAGCGATTTAAACTATAAAATTGTTGTTAATAATGAACCCGATGACCGGAATTTTTCTGAAGCGGACGCTAATAGTCTGAGCTGTTCACCCATACCCAATGGTGTTGCTGCGCTGGTGACTTCTCCTGCTATCGCGGGTAATGTTCAGGCAATTTATGATCCCTATGCGAAAATTGTATCGAGTGCTACGGCAGGAGGGCAGATCTATAACCTGGCAGGCAGGGTTATCGGTGAGTTTGGCCGTGTCACTACGGATGAACACTGGGAAACCGTTAACTTGTTGCAATCCTATGCAAACGGGCTTGGAGAGCCCCCGGTAGTGGTTGCTAAACCTCCGACTCATAAAGGTGGTGATCCCAGTGTGGTTCGTATTCGCAATGTGACAGATGTGTCTTTTGAGTTACAGATACAGGAGTGGGATTATAGAGATGGCGGGCACCTGGATGAAAATATAGACTATATCGTTATGGAGCAGGGTAATCACCTGCTAAAAGACGGTGTTGAAGTACAGGCTAAAACCATCGCATCCGTCACCGAAGAATATGTCACCCGAAGTTGCGGTGCCGGTGCAAGTCATACTGATTCTAAAAGTATTAATTTTGGCAAGGTTTTCCCGGCAACACCGGTGGTTATTGCCTCAGTGACCACCTATGTCGGTGCACAGGCGGTGAATGTCAGAGCCTGGGATATTGATGCCTCTTCAATGAAGCTGTCCCTGCAGGAAGAAGAAAATAATGACGGCGTTCATGCCGCAGAAGAGGTCAGCTATATTGCCATTGAGCCGGCTCATTTTGTTGATGATGTCAATGGCTGGTCATTAAAAGCGGCTCAAGAAAATGGTTTTGATGAGTCAGCTGATACCATTACCTTTGATGCCACTGACCCTTTTAATAGCGCACCATTTTTCCTGGCCGGCATGCAAACCATAAATGATGCACAACCTGCGGTATTACGTCTCAATTCAATCTCTGCTAATGATGCGACTATCCACGTTGAGGAAGAACAGTCTTGTGATGCGGATGTTAGCCATAGTGACGAAACAGTCGGTTATATTGCCCTTGAGGGCGAAGAGCCCATCGAATTTAATATTGCTTTGGCAGTTGGAGCAAAGCCTGCCGGTTTGCTTCATGATCTTGAGGGACAGGTGGGTATGGGTATTTCCTTCTACCGTTTTAATACCGCTGATACTACTTTGTATAATCAAAATCAGGATGGCGGAACCATGAAGTTCAAGATTCCTAATAACCCCTTTGTTGATAATCCGGGCGGCAATGGTGGTTTTCGTGATTTAGAGGGTTATATCGGTGAAAGTCTGGATGATATTTCCGATGCCATTCAAAATTATCCGTTAGTCTGGGGTACCACGCCACTGGCTGAAAACCTCTGGGAAGTCATTCAGTATTTTGAGCAGAACACAGACAATCAGGGTGCTCCCTATTATGCACCTTTAAATGGTGTTGAAGCCTTTGAACTGGCCGATATAAACAATCCTGAACGCGATCCCTACTACAGCAGTGATTACGGGCGAAAGCTGGAATGTCTTAAATCATCGGTGATTATTTTTACCGATGGCGACCCCTACAAGGACAGTACCATCCCAAACACCATTGTTGACTATGATGATGATGCCAATCATACCGATGAGGGTGATACCAATGTGGCTTTGCATGGGCGAGACAATCTCGATGATGTTGCCTATTGGGGTTATTGTGATACCACAAAGGCCAGCTGCTTTAATGGTGATACCGATGCGGATGGCGACAGACAGGCATCTGCGCCTAATCGGGATTTAAGACCGGACATAGAAAATCCCGGGGCCGGAGATGGTATTCCGCAATATATTTCAGTTTATACCATTGGTTTTGGCAGTGGTGATATAGTAAAGCCGATCTTGAAGGATACCGCCAATAATGCCGGCGGCAAATCTTATGCTGCTTCGGACGGTAATACATTAAAAAATTCTTTAACTGAAGCTTTTACCGCGGCAATTGATGAGAGTTCTGCTTCTGCCGTGAGTGTGAATACCGGTAGTTTGACTGAAGATATGGTGGTTTTTCAGGCGCAGTTTAATAGCAATGACTGGACTGGCGTGTTACAGGCTTATCCTATTTGTACAGTCGATAAAATAGCGGCTCAAATAAATGGTTGTGACAACAGAACCATAGGTGCCCTGGGTAATCCTATGGATGCCAGTATTATTACTGCCCATGGCGACCGAAGAATTGCGACCTATAATGGCACTAAAGGGATTGCTTTTCAGTGGCCTGGCGATCCCGCAAACCCCACGGTTAATGAATTGACAGTTGCTCAGCAGAGCGATTTGGCTGATTCAGAACTATTACTTGATTATCTCCGAGGTGATCAAAGTAATGAAGAGGGTTCGGGTACGGGACAATTTCGTTCCAGAGCCTCGCTATTAGGTGATTTGATTAACTCTTCACCCGCATATGTCGGTGATGAATCATTATTTGTTTATAATGATTTAGAGGCGGACTCACACGAGACCTTCAGAAGCAGTGTCTCGGGCAGAGTACCCATGGTTTATGTCGGCTCCAATGACGGCATGCTGCATGCCTTTAATGCTAACTCTTTGGATGCCGATGATGATGGTACCGTTGATGATGCTGATTTTGGTAAAGAAGTGTTTGCCTTTGTGCCCAATCAGGTGCTGTCGCGCTTACCTGCGCTGGGTAATAAAGATTATGTGCACCAATACACGGTTGATGGTTCTCCCACTGTTGGCGATGCCTATTTTGATCCCGCTGGCGGTAACAATAAAGCCTGGCACACGATTTTGGTAGCCGGTATGAATGGCGGCGGTCAGGGTATCTATGCACTGGATATTACCGATCCGATGGCTGATGTGAGCACTGAAGCACTGGCTGCAGAAAAAGTATTATGGGAATTTAATGATACTGATGATGATGGTAATGATGGTGATGGTAATGAGGGTGAGTCTGGAGATAATGATCTGGGTTATACCTATAGTCAACCCAATATCGTCCGTATGGATAGTGGTGAGTGGGCTGCCGTGTTTGGTAATGGCTATAATAGTACGGATGCGGATGCCAGCAGCAGTGCCACTGGTAACGCCGTATTATATATCGTCAGTATTGAAACGGGTGAGTTGATCAGGAAAATCGATACCGGTGTAGGGCTTGGTTATAATGATGGTACTCATAATGTGCCCACAACACCGAATGGTTTATCGACCGTCGCTCCGGTTGATTTTAACGGGGATAATATTGTTGATTTTATCTACGGCGGCGATTTATACGGTAACCTGTGGCGCTTTAATGTCACCGGCAACAGCAATACCTGGGAGGTTGCCAATAATGCCCCCTTATTTACAGCGTCCACTCCTGTGGAAAGCTGTGATGCTTTTGGAATCTGCACGACTCAGAAAATGCGCCAGCCCATTACCACTCGTCCGCAAGCGGGTTTTCATCCCGCGAAAAACGGCTATATGGTCTATTTTGGCACGGGCCAGTATTTTGAGTCAGGTGATAATTCTGGCGTGAATCAACTCACTCAGACCTTCTATGGTATATGGGACAGAGATGATTACTGGGTCAGCTTTAATAACGATCATCTGTTGAAACAGTCGATCTTGCTTGAAAAGTGTTTCAATGAAGTAAATGGTGGATTGGAAGCAACTGCGTGTACTGATGCCAATGGTGATGAAACCGCCAGGGATTTTGACTTGCGGATCAGTTCTGATACATCCATTGCCTGGCATACTGAAAATGATGAGGGCAACAATGATCCGCTGCCAGTCGATGGGGCAGATGCCGGTGATCTGGTGGATACGCATCTGGGATGGTATATGCCTTTGTATAATACCGATGCCAATGACAATCCAAATGGGGATAATCTGGGTGAACGTCAGGTGAGCGCTTCTGTATTAAGAAATGGGCGTATTATTTTTACCACATTGATCCCTTCTGTTGATCCCTGTTCAGGTGGTGGTACTGGCTGGCTGATGGAACTGGATGCGGCAAGCGGTGCACGACTTGAGTACTCGCCATTTGATCTGAATGATGATGAGGCCTTTAATGCATCGGATTTTGTTACCGTCACTATTGATGGTGAGAAAGTCAGAGTGCCTGTCAGCGGCAAAAAATCCAAGGAAGGAATCATTGCCTCACCCGCCGTCGTTGATGATGGTAAATCCGAGTATAAATACAATAGCGGCTCAAAAGGCGGTGTTGAAGTGACTCGAGAAAACCCGGGCCCTCAATACATTGGTCGACAATCATGGAAGCAGCTTGAGTTCTAATCTCCAGCATAAACCTCAGAAAGAGCAGGACTGTTTCTGAGGTTTAACGGACAGCATTGCTGAGTTTAAAAAAGTTTTAATTTGGAAATAAACGATGAATAAAAAAACAATGACAGGTTTCAGCTTAATCGAATTAATGATTGTTGTGGCCATTCTGGCGGCAATCGCTTTTCCTTCTTACCAGGAGAGTGTGGCAAAATCAAAACGTTCAGACGCGCAGGGGGCCTTGTACGGTCTGGCTTCAGCGCTGGAACGTGTTTATACGGAAAACAATACCTATTGTGATAATGGCGGTGCCGGAGGTGCAAATAACTGCGGCGTTGCAGGTACTAATGATACTGGAACGCCCAATCCTGTTTTATATGCTCAGGCTGTTCCAGTTGATGGTAATGAGCCTTACTATAATCTGGATCTTACCGTAGTCACAACAAATACCTATATCATTTCTGCCATTAGAACCGGCAGCATGGCGACTGATAAATGTGGTGATTTTACCTTAAGAAGCACTAATATACAGGGGATTACCAACCTTGACGGCTCTGGTGATATAACGGGTCAGAATACCAATGATTCAGGACAATCTGTGCAGGGAAATTGTTGGCGATAAAGTGATAGTCTATGACTATACTGTTTTACATATCGTATTTTAAAGCCAGATAGAGTAATCTGGCTTTTTTATGTCTGGTAAACAGTATTTAAACTATTATGAATAAAATTATTATTATCGGTGCCGGAATTATCGGCATGCTGACGGCTCGCCTGTTGGTTAAAAAAGGTATCTCCGTGACTATCATTGAACAGGGGTATGCAGGGAAAGAATCTTCCTGGGCGGGCGGTGGTATTATTTCACCCCTTTATCCCTGGCGATACAGTGATCCCGTGACCCGTCTGGCTCAATGGGGACAACGCCATTATCCTGAGCTGCTGGAAGAAATTAGAGTCAACTCCGGCATTGATCCCGAATACATTCAAAGTGGCTTACTGTATCTGGATATTGAAGATGAACTGCAGCAGGCAATTGCATGGGAGAAAAAACACGCTTATGCGTTTGAGTCAGTATCCGGTGCAGCATTAAAAACAGTTGAGCCGGGATTAGATTTTTCATCGGTTGATACCCCTCAACATGGCTGTCTTACCTCCACCATAGGACAGGTTCGCAATCCCAGATTAGTGAGGGCATTACGTGAAGACCTGCTTCAGCTGGGTGTGATAATTGAGCAGCAAACGCAAGCCCTGTCATTTATTACCCAGGGTGAACAACTTAAAGGTGTTATGACAGACAAGGGTTCATTTTATGCAGATCAGGTTGTCGTTGCCGGAGGTGCCTGGAGTGCCCGTTTATTAGAACAATGGCTAAAAGCACCCAAAATAGCACCCGTAAAAGGACAAATGATTGTTTTTAAAGCAAAGCCGGGCGTTGTTTCTCGCATTGTGTTAAGTAAAGGGCGCTATGTGATCCCCCGTAAAGATGGCCGGGTTGTTCTGGGCAGTACTCTTGAATTCAATGATTTTGATAAAACAACCAGCGAAGAAGTGCTGCAGGAGTTAAAACAGGAAGCCTGTCGTATTATCCCCGCTTTAAGTGACTATCCTGTCGAAAAACAATGGGCTGGCCTGCGTCCGGGATCAATTGACGGTGTCCCCTATATCGGAGAACATCCTGAACTAAAAAACCTTTATCTCAATGCGGGTCATTTTCGTAATGGTGTAGTGATTGGTCTGGCATCCTGTCAATTATTAGTGGATCAATTACTGGAGCAGGATGCGATTGTCGATCCAACACCCTATTTATTAACGGAACAACGTTTGGTGAATGATAGTAAAGACATCGATCTCAGTACGGCGATTTGATGCGCTTGCAGCAGCGCTTATTGCTCAAAACGCAAGGAAAAATCGGTGGCGGTGAGATGTTTAGTGATGGCACCGGTGGAAATATAATCAATGCCTATATGCCTCAGATCGTTTAATCGCTTATATGTAACATTACCGGATACTTCGAGTTTGGCCTGATATGGACTGAGTTGATTGAGCTGTACGGCCTGTTCCAGCATTTTATTGCTCATATTATCTAATAGTAAAATATCAGCTCTGGCAGTCAATGCTTCCTGAAGTTCTTCCAGCGTTTCAACCTCAACTTCGATTTTTAGCGTATGCGGACTGTTATCGCGTGCACTTTGAATGGCAAGAGAAATGGAACCGGCTGCCATAATATGGTTTTCTTTAATTAAAATACCGTCAAATAAACCATGCCGATGATTGTAGCCGCCGCCGCATCGCACAGCATATTTTTGTGCTTCTCTGAGTCCGGGTATGGTTTTTCGAGTATCCAGAAGCTTGACCTGACTGCCTTCAAGATGCTTGACATACTCAGCAGTAATCGTGGCGGTACCCGAAAGTGTCTGTAAAAAATTCATTGCCGTGCGTTCACCGGTGAGTATTGCCTGAGCATTACCATTGAGTGTACAAATGCACTGATCTTCGGTGATATTTTCGCCATCATTAACATGCCAGTGGACCTGTGTTGCTGTATCTGATAGTGCCTTCAATTGTCGAAAGACTTCATCAAACCAGCTTGTACCGCAAAGCACAGCCTTCTCACGACACATTAAATGTGCGGTGATTTTATTGTTTTTTGGGATTAGTGCTGCAGTAATGTCACCTGAACCAATATCCTCAGCGAGCGCTTGAGATACTTGAGATTGAATAATTGAGTATGGGGGCATAGAAAACATTTTAAGTTGGGACAAGATAAATTAAAAGATATTAGGTGGGATTGTATCTGGTTGGGTATAATATTTCAAAAATTGTATCTGTTCATCAGCAAAAACCGGTGAACCTAAATATTTTGATAAATTAACGGCTAAAAATAATTTTTTATAACCGAATCGCTATTAACTATCGATG
>JAHXHI010000200.1 GCA_025656775.1 gamma proteobacterium symbiont of Bathyaustriella thionipta | reverse complement strand
CTTGCATTTTATCCGGCCGTTTATTTCAGTTTTTCTTCCTGTTTTTATAATAATATCAATTGCTTGGAATAAACGGATGGACACTAATTAGAGAGCGATTTATTGGCCTGTTTCTGATGGTTTCAGGAGATGAATTAATTCATTTGAGTTAATATTGGTTGCCCATATGAGAGCCGTGTTGTTTTGAAAATCTTTTAACTGGCGATCAGCATTATGATGTAATAATACTTCCACAGTTGCCTTGTAATTTAACTTGGCTGCCCAGATTAAAGCACTCCAGCCCATGGTTTTTTCCTGGTGATTGATATCTGCACCATGCTGAATTAATAGTGCGACAATATCAGCATGATTTCGAGAGGCTGCCAGAAGTAATGCGCTATAACTGCCTTTATCTGTTTGATCCACCAGGGCACCACTTTTTAGCAGTGCTTTGACGATATCGATGTGGCCGTACTGAGCCGCCTTCATAAGCGGTGTCCATTGACAGCTATCCTGGATATCAGGGCTTTGACCTAAAGCAAGCAGTTCATTTATTTTTCCCAGATCACCCTCTTCAGCATGAGTGATAAGGTCGGGAGTGAGACTGTTTGAATGCTTCTTTGCATCAGATGAACTGTCACAAGCCACCAGCGAAAGAACGATGATTGACAAAACAACAAGAGCAAAAGGAATACGAAAATAGACTAAACTCATTGAAAGTGCCTCAAAAACATAATATAAAATAGCTTATAGGAACACACTCTTGCTTTATGTGATTTTCATTACCGAATTTAATAGATAAAGTTAATAAGATAGAGTCACTATCGTATTGAGTAAAAATTTAAAGGATACCGCTATGGGAAATTCACTCTGGTTTATTACAATATTACAGGAAAAACCCTGGCTGGGTTTTATTATAGGTTTGTGTTTTATGGCGTTTATGTTTTTATCAAAGAACTTAATTGTCTATTTATATTCAAAAAATAAAGAAAAAATAGCGGTTCAAAAGGAATCAGATAAAACTAATCAGACGAATTGAGCTGCCTGGTATTAGATATCGGAGATTAATAAAGATTATTTTGGTTCGATCTCTTTAAGATGTTTTCCAACAGCAATTCGTGCGCCAAAAAGTCCAAGCAGACAGCCGGAAAGAAGCAAAGTGATGCTGACATTAATACCCATTAAACCCAGTGAAAATAAATTATTCTCATAAAGCGATGAAAGATGGGTAAGCGGATCATTGATAATAATCAGGGAAATATTGACCAGTAACACAGCAATCAGACTACCCAGTAAGCCGTACCAGAAACCGGTATAAAGAAATGGACGGCGGATAAAACTATCAGTCCCGCCAATCAATTTCATCACCACGATTTCACTGCGTCGATTTTCAATAGCAAGCCGTATGGTATTACCGATAATTAACAATACCGCCAATGCCAGTAAACTACCGATAATCAATACCCCTCTTTGGCCAATATTAATGATGGCATAAAGACGCTGTAACCATTGAATATCCAGCTGTACCAGATCAACCTCCTTGATTTTTTTCAAATCAATTAACAGCGTATTAATTTGCTGTGGATCACTATGTGTCAGGCTGGGGTATACCACTAATAAATCAGGCAGTGGATTAGTTTTTAAAGCCTTGAGCGCATTACCAAAACCAGAGTTGTCCTTAAACTCCTTTAATGCTGCCGTTCGGTTAATATGTTTAACCTGGGCAACTTCTGGATAAGTTTCTAATTTTTTTTGGATGACTTCGATGCGTTTGGCAGCAGTCTCTTTTTTCATAAACAGGGAAATTTGGTTAATACTGTTCATATCACCGGAAAGTTGTCTGGCATGATCGAGTATCACATATAACCCGGCGGGCAATGCCAGGGCAATGCCCAAAGCAGATGCCGTCATCAGCGTGGCAAAAGGTGAACGACTTAATAAACCCAGAGAATAGAAAAAAACCTGAAGATGACGAATAAAAAATTCTTTAAAACGAGATGAAAAGCTGGGCCTTAACTGTCGAAGCTGTACAGAACCTCCGGTATTTTCATGGGTGCTGGAATTATTGCTAACCATACTATGTCTCCGCCGTGAACGGTTTCGTATGATCCGTTTTTCTATCGTTAATAAGCCCTGGATTAAGTTGCCCATGACTGAGTTGAATAATGCGTTTATTCAGCTGGTTTATTAACGGGATATCATGGGTTGCAATGAGTACCGTTACGCCCACCTGATTAAATGCCATGAATAAATCCATAATTTCACGGGATAAATCTGGGTCAAGGTTACCAGTGGGCTCATCTGCTAATAATAATGCGGGTTTATTGACAACGGCACGGGCAATACTGACTCGTTGCTGCTCACCACCAGAAAGGGTGATGGGGTATTTTTTTTCAAAGCGTAATAAACCCACTTTATCCAATGCGGCACGGACACGTTTACTGACTTCACGTGAGGAAAAACCGCTGATAATGAGCGGTAGAGCAACATTATCAAAGACGGTTCTATCGTAAAGTAATTGATAATCCTGGAAAATAATGCCCATGTTGCGGCGTAAATAGGGCAGGGTATGGCGGCCGACCTTGTTAAGGTTTTCACCTCCCACAATCACATTGCCGGTAGACGCACGTTCAATGAGGGCGATTAATTTTAATAAGGTACTTTTCCCAGCACCGGAATGGCCTGTTAAAAAAGCCATCTCACCGGGGTGCAGGTGAAAATTGACATTGGTGAGAGCTTCATTACCCCCCTGATATCGCTTGCTGACCTGATCAAACAGAATCATGGATAAATGCTTTCCCTTTTTTAAAATATGTATTTAGAAAATTAAGCGCTATCCCGGCTTAAAAGTGCACTGACAAATTCTTTACCATTAAAAGGGCGCAGATCATCAATACTTTCTCCTACCCCAATAAAGCGAATAGGGATTTGTAATTTTTTTGCAATGGCAAAGATAATACCACCTTTTGCGGTGCCATCAAGTTTGGTTACCGTAATACCGCTTAACCCCACTGTTTTATTAAACTGCTCGGCTTGATTTAAGGCATTTTGCCCGGTACCCGCATCGACTACCAGCATGATTTCATGAGGGGCACTGGCATCTACTTTAGAAGCAACACGTTTCACTTTGGCTAATTCATCCATCAGATTAGTCTGCGTATGTAGTCGGCCAGCAGTATCGGCAATGATGACATCAATATTACGGGCTTTGCCTGCTTCAATGGCATCAAATATTACTGATGCTGAATCTGCTCCCGTGTGTTGAGCAATGACTGGAATATCATTACGTTCACCCCACACCTGTAATTGTTCAACTGCAGCGGCACGAAAGGTGTCACCCGCAGCCAGCATGACGGAATGACCTTCATTTTGAAATTTTTTAGCCAGTTTGCCAATGGTCGTGGTTTTTCCTGCGCCATTAATGCCGACCATAAGAATGACATAAGGGTTTTTACTGGTATCAATGGTGAATGGAGCATCAACGGGTTCGAGCAGTAAATTCATCTCTTCTTCAAGTGCTTGAAACAGAGAGTCGGCATCGGATAACTGCTTGCGGGAAATACGAGCAGTCAGATTCTCAATGATAGACATGCTGGCTTCAACACCCATATCAGAGACTAATAGTTGAGTCTCGATTTCTTCAAGCAGCTCATCATCAATTTCTTTTTTACCCAATATAGCATTGCTGATGCCATCGGTAATAGAACTGCGGGTTTTGCTCAGACGTTGTTTTAAACGACCGAATAAGCCTTTTTGGGTTACTTCAGTGGTGTCGGCTGAGTCAGTACTGCTTTCTGATACGGAGTTAATATCAGTTTCTGGGCTATTGAGTGCTTCAGAGCTATTAACCTGTTCATGACTGTTAACCTGTTCATGACTGTCAACCGGTTGAATAGGCTGCTCCGTATCAGCGTTTTTACTGAGATCAGAAGAATCAGACAGTTCAGAGGAACTGTTTTGCTTATTTTTGGTCTCTTTATTACGTTTTAAAAAACTAAACATGATGTTAGGCGATACTTCTTTGTGGCTAAAGTTGTGGCTAAAGATAGCTAAGTGATGGACATTAAAATAAAATAGCTTAATATTATCCTAGATTTTGTGCCAGTATACCAATACTTTTAACAACACCCTTAAGGAATAGGACGAGAATCTCTAAATGACGGCAAATATAACCAAGACTCTTAGCTCAAAACGCAGCTCAAAAAAAGCGAAACCATGTAGTAAAGAAATTTTTATAAGCAGTTTGCAAACAGTATTAGTCAGTGTTTTTGTGATGTTTTCAGTGACACAGATGTCATTAGCAAAACAGTCTGAAGTGTCAGTCCAGTCACCGCAGATTAGTGAAAAAACACTGGAAAATGGCCTTAAAGTCATTGTTAAGCCGGATCATCGTGCACCGGTTGTGATTTCTCAGGTTTGGTACAAAGTGGGTTCTAGTTATGAAAGCGGCGGCACAACAGGAGTTTCTCATGTACTTGAACATATGATGTTTAAAGGCACAGAAAAATACCCAACCGGTGAATTTAATAAAATTATCTCCCGTAATGGCGGTGAAGACAATGCTTTTACCTCAAAAGATTACACTGCCTATTATCAGAAATTAGAAAAAAGTCGATTAAAAGTGAGCTTTGAGCTAGAAGCCGATCGTATGCGCGGTCTGTTATTGCCCAAAGATGAGTTTGACAAAGAGGTTATGGTGGTGATGGAAGAGCGTCGCTGGCGTACCGATGATAAGCCGCAATCGCTGACCTATGAACAGTTTTATGCCACCGCATTTGACAATAGCGGCTATCATAATCCAACCATTGGCTGGATGGATGATCTGAAAAACATGAATGTGGATGATTTAAACACCTGGTATCAACGTTATTATGCACCCAATAATGCCACTTTAGTGGTGGTTGGTGATGTGCAAACTGATGCGGTGTTTGAATTGGCAGAACATTATTTTGGCGCACTAAAGCCCTTTGATATTGCCGAACTTAAACCCAGACTTGAGCGTGAGCAAAAGGGAAGCAAACGCATCGAAATGAAATTAGAAGCCAAACTTCCTTATATGATTATGGGTTATAAAGTGCCTGTAATTAATACGGCTGAAATATCATGGGAACCCTATGCACTGGATTTATTAGCGGGGATACTGGATGGCGGAGATAGTGCTCGGTTAAGCAAAAATCTGATCAAAGGCAGTAAAATAGCGACCTCTGCAGGTGCGGGTTATTCAATGGATGCCAGAATTCAGGCACTGTTTTTATTGGATGGTATTCCTGCAAAAGGGACAACAACGGCACAATTGGAAGCGGCTTTGTTAAAAGAGCTGGATGATATTAAAAATAATTTAGTGACAGATGAAGAGCTGAACCGGGTTAAAGCACAAGTGATTTCATCGGCGGTTTATGAACAGGACTCTATGTTTTATCAGGCAATGAAAATTGGGATTGCTGAAACAGTGGGTATCGGCTGGCAGAAAGAAAGCCAGTATGTTGAACATATTCAGGCTGTGACAGCACAGCAGATACAGCAGGTTGCCAAAAAATATTTTACCCCGCAGACATTGACTGTTGCTACCCTTAAGCCGATACAAAAACAAGTGATGGGGCCGGTGAAATAAGATGATGCCAGTAATAAAAAAGAGCAATATAAAAATGAAAATATCGCTGACAAGCGTATTAGTGAGTGTTCTGTTTATGTTGAGTACAGTGACAGTGAGTGCTGGTGATCAACAAGAAACCCTGAAAGTCGGCAAAATAACACAGTGGTTTACTAAAAATGGTATGAAAGTCCTGTATCAGCAGGCTGAAAGTCTGCCAATGATTGATTTCAGATTGATTTTTGATGCGGGCGCAGCAAGAGACAGCAAATTTAAATCAAAAGAGGGTATGGTGCTGGCGGGACTGGCAAAGTTAACCAATGGCTTAATTTTTGAAGGGACAAAAGAATTAAGCGCCAATCAGATAGCTGATCAGTTTGCTAACCTGGGTATTGAATATGGTAACGGCAGCTATCGTGACATGGCAATTGTTAACCTTCGAACCCTGAGCTATGACCAGCAGCGAGAGGGGGCAATAGAATTATTAACCCATGTTTTGAGCAATGCATCCTTCCCGGATGAAGCACTGCAGCGGGAAATTGCCCGCATGATTGTCTCGCTCGATTATGAAGATCAAACGCCGTCAAAAAAAGCATCCCGTTTTTTTTATGAATCACTCTATAAAAATCATCCCTATGGCACACCGCCAGGGGGCAGCCGAGAGAGTTTAAAGTTGATTCAGCAAAAAGATTTAATGGCTTATTACAAACAGTTTTATGTGGCTAGAAATGTTGTTTTAGCGGTTGTTGGTGATTTGACTGAAGCACAGGCACGTGATTATGCAGAAAAAATATCAAATGCGATGCCCGAGGGTGAAAAAGTGGCTCGGTTACCCACAGTCGAACAAAACCAACATGAAGTTATTGTCAGAGAGAACCATCCTTCTACACAAACCACAGTACTTATGGGACAACCGGTTTTAAAACGGGGTGACAAAGACTTTTATGCGCTGTATGTTGGCAATCATATTCTGGGCGGCAGTGGTTTTAGTGCCCGTCTCATGAAAGAAGTAAGAGTCAAAAGGGGGCTGACCTACAGTATTGGCAGTTATCTGGTGCCGATGCATGTTCAGGGACCCTATCAGTTTAGCTTTACCACCAAAAAAAGTTCGACAGAAGAAGCTATTCAACTGGTTGAAGAAAATCTCAATCAATTTATAGAAAATGGCCCCACAGAAGATGAACTGAACAATGCCAAGCTCAATATTACCGGTAGTTTTCCATTACGTCAGGCCAGTAATAAAGACATAGTTGAAAATCTGGCTGTCATTGGTTTTTATGAGCTGCCTCTGGATTATCTGGAACAATATAATGCACATATCGAGGCAGTCACCTTAGAACAGGTTAAATCAGCCTTTGAGCGCCGTGTTCATCCCAAAAAGATGACTACTATTATTGTTGGCCCTGAAGTAGAGGTTGCTGTCGATAAAGAGCAGGCCATTGAACAAAGCAAAAGCTAACCAGTTACGTATCATCGGTGGTCAATGGCGTGGGCGAAAACTCAGCTTTGCTGATGGCGAAGGTCTGCGACCAACCATGGACAGGGTGCGGGAAACCTTATTTAACTGGCTGCAAAGTGAAATTGCCGGTGCTCACTGCCTGGATATGTTTAGCGGTAGTGGTGCTCTGGGTCTTGAAGCACTGTCCCGCTATGCGGGTGAAGTCGTGATGATAGATAAAAATCCACACGCCATTCGTATGATACGAAATAACCTTAAGCTATTAGGTGCTGATAATGCACAGCTTTTACAAATGGATGCGTGTGCTTATCTGAGAACCGATCAAGATACCGCCACCCCTAAAAAATTTGATATTGTTTTTCTTGACCCGCCCTTCAACAAACAATTAGTCGAACCTTTTTGTCAGCTTCTGGATAAAGCTGATTGTTTATCCGATCATGCCGGTATTTATATTGAGATAGAAAAAAAGACCGCCTTGCCGGCCTTGCCTGAAGGCTGGGTTGTGGTGAAAGAAAAAAAAGCGGGTCAATCAGCTTATTATCTGGTGCGTGTTGATAAATAGGTTTTGCTGTGTACAATAGGCGGAACTAATCAATTTAATTTTTAAATCATTCTTGTTGGATTATGTAAGCTATGTTGTTTGAAGTCAGTGATGAAGAGAAAAAGAAAGCCAAATTGCCCCATGATTTATTTCTCATCAATCTTATCGGTAACCATATCCTGACCTTTGTGGCCACTCTGGGATTAGCATCGAGCTGGGCATGGCCGATGTTGATTGTCCCGGTAGTCTCTTTTTTAATTTTGGGTATTATTATTTACAAGGGAATGAAGTCACGAGAGAAAGAGCCATGGTTTGTGATGTGTCACTGGCAGGTCGCCTTAAAACGCAGTTTATTTTTTATTAAAATGTTATTAGCGATCACTGCTATTGCCGCATTTGGTCTTTATGGTTATACCAGTCTGGGCTGGATGAAAGAAGCTGTGTATGCCGTTATCGGTGGTGTTTGTCTGTTGCCCACCATGGTCACTACTCTGGTGTTGATTATAATGGAGTCAGATGCATTGCATCAGGCAGGAGATGGTAAATTACCGGATAAGATGATTGATTTATATCCCAATCCAGAAGCCAGGATAATTGACTCAGTAAACCCTGATAAGGCTACTTGATAATATGGTTAATGCAGTGTATCCAGGTACATTTGATCCCATCACATTCGGGCATATTGATTTGCTCAAACGTGCTGCAAAAATATTTGATCATGTGACGGTTGCGGTGGCAAGTAACTCAGGCAAGCAGCCCTTATTTACGATGCAGGAACGAGTGATTCTGGCCAGGGAAGTGCTTAGTAATTATCAAAATGTAAGTGTCGTTGGCTTTGATAATTTATTAGTGGATTTCACTGCAGAACAGGGTGACAGCGTTATTTTAAGAGGTCTGCGAGCCGTATCAGACTTTGAGTATGAGTTTCAGCTGGCAGGTATGAATCGCAATCTATCGCCTGATATTGAGACCATTTTTTTAACCACAGCAGAACAATATGCCTATTTATCTTCAAGCCTGGTTAAAGAAGTCGCTCGTTTGGGCGGAAATATAACAAACTTCGTTCCTGAGCAAGTAATAGCTGAAATTAAACAAAAATTAGGTTAAAATCTCCGGCTATTCGGGGGAGATTAGCAACGAATGCTGACATTCATTCACAAGAATGAATTATTTTTTAGATTATTTATTTCGGAGGTTGCCAATGGCGCTATATATCACTGATGAATGCATTAACTGTGATGTGTGTGAACCTGAATGCCCTAATGAAGCAATTTATATGGGTGAAGAAATTTATGAAATTAACCATGAACTCTGTACTGAATGTGTGGGGCACTATGATGAGCCACAATGTGTTGAAGTTTGTCCGGTTGATTGTATTCCTAAAGATCCTGATCACGAAGAAAGTGAAGATGCTCTTATGGCTAAATATAAGAAGCTGACGGGTGAAGATTAAAGCTATAATTTAGTGGTCAAGCAGGTAATTGAGCCCCTTAATGTGAATTCATTAAGGGGCTTTTCATTGCCTGGTATTAAGCTGATAATGGCCTATATTTGTTATTAATGCGGTTGATTTATAATCAGTTGTTTCCCATAGTATCGTTATTGGATTAATTTATTGAGATTGTTATGAAGCATTTGTTGTTGCTGTTATCTCTACTGCTGAATGTGTCAGTGAATGCACAAACACCCTCTCAGGCAGCTATTGCAACGGCTCATCCTCTGGCAACACAGGCAGGAAAAACAATCCTGCAATCAGGTGGAAATGCCTTTGATGCAGCTATTGCGATCACTGCAACCCTGGCCGTTGTTGAGCCCTATAGCTCAGGCCTGGGTGGTGGAGGCTTCTGGCTGCTGCGGGAACAAAAACAACATAAAACGGTAATGATTGATGGTCGTGAAATGGCGCCAGCAAAAGCGCATCGGGATATGTATCTGGATCAGGACGGGCAATATATTGCTAAAAGTTCAGTGGACGGTGCATTGGCGGCGGGTATTCCTGGTACAGTGGCTGCGATGGTTCACCTGGCAGAAAAATATGGTAATTTACCCTTGCAGCAAGTGCTGCAGCCAGCAATAAAACAGGCACAAAAAGGTTTCCCTGTCACTGAACATTATCAGAAAATGGCTCGTTTTCGCCTGTCGGTATTACAAAAATATAAAACATCAGCTGATATTTTTCTGCAAAATAATGATGTGCCGGAGTTGGGTTATCTCATAGTGCAAAAAGAATTAGCACAGACTTTAAAATTAATCGCACAACACGGTAATGCTGGGTTTTATAAAGGTCATATTGCTAATAAGCTGGTGGATTCAGTCAAGGAAAATAAAGGGATCTGGCAGTTAAGTGATCTGAAAAATTATACAATAAAAGAGCGTGAGCCTGTTCAGTTTCATTATCGTGATATGAAAATCACCTCAGTACCACCCCCTTCTTCCGGTGGTGTTGCTTTAGCAACAATACTGCAGATTTTACAAAATTATGATTTACAGTCACTGGATGAAGTGAGCCAAACACATCTGGCGGTTGAGGCAATGCGTCGGGCCTATCGCGATAGAGCTGAATTTCTGGGTGATAATGATTTTGCCAATGTGCCTGTTGAGCGTTTGACCCATATTCGATATGCAGATGGGCTTAAAGCAGGTATTCGTCTGGATAAAGCGATGCCAAGTAGTGATTTACCAGGAATACGCTCAGCTACAAAGAAAAAAAATGCAATCTTAAAGCATTCGAGTGAAGGGCAGGATACGACTCATTTTTCTGTGTTAGACACTCTGGGAAACATGGTTTCTGCCACGATGAGTATTAATTATCCCTTTGGTTCGGGCTTTACTGCCAAGGGAACAGGTGTGCTCCTGAATGATGAAATGGATGATTTTTCAGCTCGTCCGGGAACACCCAACGTTTACGGTTTAGTGGGTGCAGAGGCAAATGCGATTGCACCTGGAAAACGTCCGCTCTCCAGTATGAGTCCTACACTGGTTGAAACGAATAAGGGTATGGCTTTATTAGGTACCCCAGGGGGCAGCCGTATTATCACGATGGTATTATTGGCTATTCTTGAGTTAGAAAAAAATGCATCCGTTCAGCAATGGGTCACTCGACCCAGATTTCATCATCAATATCTGCCTGATAAAATTTTCTATGAAAAAAATGCGCTATCAAAAGAGCAAGTAAGTCAACTCGAACAAATGGGTCATCAAACCAGGGTTCTGGATTCTGATTATGGCAATATGCAGGTAATAAGCTGGGATTATAAGATGGGTGTTCAGGCAGCCTCAGATCCCCGGGTGGAAGGACAGGCTGTGGTTTTTGAGATCCCCAGGAAAAAATGATGACTAAAATAACCGTGTTTATGAGCCTGTGGATTCTTTTCTTCAGTCTTATGATTCTGGGGTGTGCTGAAAAAAAGACCGATGAGCTGTTGATCAAGGAACAGATTGATGCGTTACAGGAAGCCATTGAAACAAATGACCGTGGTCAATTTATGGATGTGATTGATGTTGAATATAGCGATCAACTCAACTCTGATCGCAAGTCCTTACAAAGAATGCTTATGGGATTTTTTCTTCGCTATCAAGCTATTTCAGTGTATGTGAGCGCCACGCAAATAAATATTCAGAAAATTCGGGCCGATGCCCAGTCACAGGTCGTGCTCACTGGAGGTAAACATTTAATTCCGGACAATGCCCGTCATTATGAGGTGCACAGTTGCTGGAAAAAAGTGTCGGATGAATGGTTATTAAGCTGTCTTGAGTGGCAGTAATACTTTAATGCAGAACTTGCTGGAACAGGTCTCTCAGGGCAAAAAAAACCCCAATGTTTCCAGAGGGGTTTAAACGTTTTTCTGCTATTTGATACCAACACATTAAAGTATAAACAGCGAGTGGTTAATGCTTATGAGTGGTTAAACAATACGGGTAAGGAGATCGTAATTTTTTAAGCACTCTTAAGTAACACACTGAACAATATTGGAGAGTAAGTATATTGTTGTGCCTACTTAACTAATTATAAAGCATTAACTATGCCAAATATTATAAAAAACTAATGTTTCTTTTTTACAACGACTTATGATAATTTGGCATAATTATTGATTTAATCTGTTTTGTGTGAAATATCAAAGCAGACACGAAATATCGCATCGTATTGATGAGTGGTTACGAAATAACGATGTTGCTCGTTAAATATCAGACAGGCTTTCAGGATATAAGTGCTTATTTTTTTGCTCGAAAATAATGCTTGTTATCATAAAATTCAGCGGATTCATTGTCTTTTGACCAGCCGGGAATGCCTAGAATTGGCAGGGGGGAAAGGCTGCTTGAGTCACACAGTGCATTTTTATGTTTGATATCATCACATAAAAGCTGATCCAATACTCGGTATTGAGTCATTTTGTCATGCCGGTAGAAATTTTGATCCACTTCAATGCAGTAGGCTTTACCGGTAAATCCGACAAAAGGCTTAAATGCTTTTTCATACATACCATGCCCAAAGACAAAGGCACCCATTTGCTGACTGTCCTGTGATGCTTTTTGTAAGTCATCTGTTAACCCTTCTGTTAACCATAGTCCTCTTGAGTGCACAAAGACTTCCTGCCATTGATGGTTTTTTAAAGAATCCAGTAGTGTCGTATCGCTACTGGCAATAATGATACCGGACTCATCGATATGGGTAATGGCATCACGAGCCGGCGTTCTTTTTTTTCCAGGTTGTTTTTTTAATTCCTGCATATGCAGATCATTAAGCAAAACCTTGGTTTTTGGGAACAGCAGCCAGATGAAGGCATTAAATAGATCATGCCAGTTTTGTTCTCTGGTGCTGACAATCCCTTTTTTATATACCCTTTCTTCATAACCCATTTCTGGAAACGGCAGAGTGTCATCTTGGGCTTTCATATCTAATGGCAGGCTGCTGGATAAAATAATGGGTTCATCCAGTAGCGCCAGCAACCCTTGACAGCCAGGCCAGTCAGACCACCTGGTTTCTTTTAAAAGGACTTTAAGATCAGAAAAAATCAGAGATTTATCGAGAAAATCAGGATCCCATTGATTGATGATGTTTTTTGCCATAAATAAATCTTACCGAGAATCCTGTGAGTTGTCACAAGGTTCTGGCTGGGCAATTCCATAGCCCTGAAGGTAATCAACTTCCATATGAATGAGTTCTTGTTGAATATCATCATTCTCAACATACTCAGCAATGGTCTTGAGTCCCATAATATGACCTATTTCATTAATGGACTTCACCATAGCACGATCAATGGGATCATCAACAATGTCTTTGACAAAGCTGCCGTCAATTTTAACAAAATCGACGGGTAGATTTTTTAAGTAGGCAAATGAAGACATGCCGGTACCAAAATCATCAAGCGCAAAGAGAAAACCATGTTCACGTAATTGTTTGATGAAGTGTACTGCTTGTTCAAGATGAGTGACGGCAGCACTTTCAGTGACTTCAAAACATATTATTCTGGGATTAATATCATAGGCTAGTTGTTGTTCCATAATAAATTGATAGAGTTGTTTATCACCAATTGAGTGACCTGAAAGATTAATGGAACAAAAGTCAATTTTTTGCTGATTTTTGAGTTGTGATGCTAACCACTTAAATGTTGAGCGGATCACCCAGCGATCCAGATCAGCCATTAAGCTGTAACGTTCTGCCGCAGGGAGAAATGCGCCAGGCGGAATGATATTACCCTGGCTGTCCTGCATGCGCAGTAAAATTTCAAAATGTTGATTTTTAGAACTTAATGTATCGGCTGGCATAATGATTTGCCGGTAGAGAAGAAAACGTTCATCTTCCAGTGCTTTTCTAATTTCAGAGACCCACTGCATTTCACCCTGATGTCTGACTGTTTCAGTATCGTTGCTGGAACTAATATGGATCTGATTTCTACCCTTGTCTTTAGCAATATAGCAGGAGGCATCAATGGTACTCATAATATTTTGGACTGACTGTGTATCTTCAGTAATAGCGGCAATGCCGATACTACAGCCTGTATTGAAAATTTTGTCTTCCCAGACAAAACGAAAATCTTTAATAGAGGAGCAAATTTTCTGTGTCATTTGCGTGGCTTTTTCAATGGAGCAATTTTCCAGTAAAAGACCGAATTCATCACCCCCTAAGCGTGCCAGAAGATCATTTCTACGAACGATTGTTTTTAATAAGTGTGCAATCAATTTAAGCATTTCATCACCAGCCAGATGACCACAGGTATCATTGACCACTTTAAACTGGTCCAGATCGATATAGCAGACAACATGCTGAATACCTTCAAGTTGGGCACTATCTAACGAGGCTGTAGAATAACCCCTATTTTTAATACTTTTTCAATAAATCCACAATACAGGATTCATAAATAGCTTTCAATTTCTAAGATT
>JAHXHI010000102.1 GCA_025656775.1 gamma proteobacterium symbiont of Bathyaustriella thionipta | reverse complement strand
CCACTCAAGAGAAAGGCTGAATTAAATCGTTAGCATTATGCTTTATGTCAAAAAAGGTGTTTTTGGAGTAATTCTACAGCCTCAACGTGCGGATGAGTTTGGTGATTTTATTATGGGCGTCAAAATTCCACTCAGTAAAATCTTATATATGCCTGGTTTGTTACCCGGTGTTCTAAAAGGAGAGGATGAATTTCTGATTTTAGGTGGCGTTTATGAAGTGAATTTAAGTGTTTTATGACTTTATGCCAGATGGTGTTCCTATTGTTTATGATGAATCTGTTATAAAAACTAATTTATCAGAGCGACACTTTTAACCTGAGCATAGAGTTGCATGCCTTCTTTTAAATCAAGGGTCATTCCAGAGCGTCGGGTGATACGGGATAGCATGGTCTGACCATCTTGCAGCTCAAGTTGTACAATTAACTGACTGTCATTTATATCCCGAGTATTAATAACGGTTACTGGCAATATATTTATAATACTGGTATCAGAATGAAATTTCCTGGACAGGCTGACATCCCTGGCCTGTATTTGCACACGGGCTATTTTACCAACGGGCAGTTCTTCCCGGCTGACGGCAACACGGCCTGCATCCATGGAGATCCAGGTCAGGTGATAAGTGGCATCATGTGCAGAAATCGTGCCCTCAAGTATCGATGCGGCATCATCATAACTTGCCAGAGGTAAATCCAGTCGGGTTAATAAATTAGCCGCAGTATCTTGTGCGACTACCTTGCCATTGTCCAGCAATATCATTTGATCTGCCAGCATGGCTGCCTCATTTGGATCGTGAGTAACGTACAAGGAAGGAATGCCTAGTTCATCATGTAAGTTTTCAAGATAAGGTAAAATGGCCTGTTTTGATCCATAATCCAACGCTGATAGAGGCTCATCCATTAGTAGAAGTTCCGGGCTGGTAAGTAGTGCCCGGGCTATTGCAATTCGTTGCCGTTCGCCACCCGATAAATGTTGAGTCGAGCGATTTAACAAATTTGAAATGCCCATAAGATCGATTACGTCCGTCATTTTTAAGTGACGTTGTTCACGACGTATTTGTTGTAAACCATATTCCAGATTTTGTTTTACTGACATATGTGAAAAGAGGCTGGCTTCCTGAAATACATAACCAATAGGTCGCTTATGTGTGGCAAGAAAAAAATTACTTTGTTGCCAGACTGTATCATTGAGGCTTACCATCCCTTTTTGCGTTTTTAACAAACCTGCAACAGCTCGTAAAACAGAGGTTTTGCCACATCCCGAATGACCGAATAAAGCGGTAATTCCACTATTAGGAACCGAAAAATTAACATCTAAATGAAAGTTACCCATATTATGTTGTAAGTTAACTTCAAGACTGCTCATTTGCCCTGGTTCCCCATTCGTTTTTCGAGTAGATACATGGCGTAAACGACTACAAAGGCAAATACCATCATACCTGCGGAAAGAATATGGGCCTGTTCCCATTCCATCGATTCAACATGGTCATAAATTGCAACTGAAATGACTTTGGTTTCACCAGGAATATTGCCGCCAATCATAAGTATGACACCAAATTCTCCAACGGTGTGAGCAAAGCCCAGAACTGCGCCAGTCAGTAGTCCGGGTCTTGCAAGCGGTAAGGCGATTTGAAAAAAACTTTTTAATGGTGAAGCCCGTAAAGTGGCCGCAACTTCCATAGGTCGCTCACCAATTGCTTCAAAGGCATTTCTGACAGGCTGGACGACAAAGGGTAATGAATAGATAACGGAACCGACGACCAGACCAGGGAATGTAAAAGGCAGGGTACCCAATCCTAATGACTGCGTCAGTTGTCCTATAAAGCCATCAGGTCCCATCATCAATAATAAATAGAAACCTAAAACAGAAGGGGGTAAAACCAGAGGTAAGGCAACAATGCTACCAACGACTTCTTTCCAGGCACTTTGTGTTTTTGCCAGCCACCAGGCCATCGGAGTCCCCACAAGTAATAAAATGATTGTGGTGATACTCGCCAGTTTTAAAGTCAGATATATTGCTTGCCAATCCATTTCCATACAGTATTTTACTCGTTGCGTCGCTCAACCAGTTCTGGATCGGCGGTAATTTCTCGATATATTTCGATCCTTACACCATCTTCAACTTTAGCATTCAGTTTTGTAACTTTGCCAAAGATACCGACTTTTTGTACTTCAAGATCGATTTCAGGATATTGTGTGAGCAAACCTGAGTGTTCAATGGCTTCTAAAACGGTACTGTCATCGGGTACTTCCAGTTTTAACCAGGTCTGTTTGAATTTATCTGCATAAGCGACACCAACATTCATAAATGATTACTCCTTTGTTCTCTGTTCGATTAGGAGTTGACTAATGATGCATCATCAATAGCAACACTGTCTTCTTTGTGTGTTTTGCGCTTTTCCAGAGCATCGTCAATTAAACGTTTGCCCGCCAGTAAAAATCCCAATACTAAAAATCCACCTGGAGGCAGGATGATCAGTAAAAAACCTTTGTAATCCGAAATGATTTCTAATTCCAGAAAAGAAGCCCATTGACCTAATAATAAAGCGGCACCAGCAAAAAGTGTCCCACTACCAAGCACCTCGCGAACGATGCCCATAATCACCAGTATCATAGTAAATCCCATTCCCATCATCAGACCATCAAACATTGCAGGTAATACCTGATTTTTTGATGCGAAAGATTCAGTACGGCCCAGAATGGCACAATTGGTGACAATAAGAGGGATAAACAGGCCGAGTACTTTGTGCAAGTCATGTAACCAGGCATTCATCCAGAGATCGACCAGTGTCACCAGAGTTGCAATGATAAGAATAAAAACGGGTATGCGCACTTGCGGTGTAATCACTTCTCGCAACATGGCGACGATCAGTCCAGAAGCTATCATGACAAATGTGGTGGCAATCCCCATTCCCAGTCCATTACTGGCCGTACCGCTCACCGCCAAAAGTGGACAGAGTGCAAGGGATTGGGCGAAAACAATATTGTTATCCCAAATACCATCTTTAGCGATACGACGATAATCATTGCTCATGGGGATTTGCTCCTGTTGCCATCTTTATTTCGGGTTTATCTTTTAATGTTAAGGTTGATAATTGGTTTTTATTATGATGATAAAATTTCAGTGCATCGACGATGGCTTTGACGATACCCCGAGGGGTAATGGTTGCTCCAGTGAAGGCATCAAACTGACCCCCGTCTTTTTTGACTGCCCACTGTTCTTCTGCTGGATTGCCCAAAGAGAGACCATTAAATTCTAATATCCAGTCATCCTTTGCCACTTCCATCTTATCTCCAAGGCCAGGTGTTTCAGCATGAGACAGCACTCTGATACCAAGAATTTTACCTGTATTATCAAGCGCCAAAATAAAACGCATTTCCCCTGCATAGCCCTGACCACTGATTTCCCAGGCTAAGGCACTGACCTGTTTATTTTTTATACCTCGGTATATCGTGATGGATTTACCGTCGTGTGCCGAAATTTTCAATGGGTTCTCCACCAGATTATTCGTGTAATGATCATCAGGAATGACCTGAGCCAGAGATCGTTGTAAATCCTCTTGTTGACGAATAATAATGTTGTCTTTTGTAGAGACATTGCCCATTACCAGTAAAATGGTTGCCAGAGTAGAAAAACCACCTAATAGCATTGCCTGATAGCCAATTCTTTTTCGATATTTGGGCTCGCGTGGTGTCTTCATCAGGCTTTATCCCCAGATTCACTTTCATAATTAATGGGGTGTCCTTTGCGGTCTCTGCCATAGATACGAGGTTTGAGATAGTGGTCAATCAGCGGCGTAAAGGCATTCATTAACATGACTGCAAAGGCCACACCTTCTGGATAGCCGGCCCAGGTACGAATGACATAAACCAGCAAGCCACAACCAGCGCCGAAAACTAACTGTCCACGAATGGAAACAGGGGATGTGACGAGATCGGTAGCGATAAAAAAGGCCCCGAGAATGGCGGCACCAGACATCAGATGGGTAAATGGACCGACATAGGCATGAGGGTCGATCAGATGAAAAAGGCTGGCCAGTATGAATAAGGTGCCTAACATGCTCACAGGGATGTGCCAGGTAATCACTCGTTTATAGAGAAGAAAAACACCACCGCCAAGAATCAATATCGCGGACGTTTCGCCCAGACTTCCACCTGCATTGCCAAGACTGAGTTGCCAGAGAGAATCGGTTGCTGACTGTGCTTGTTGTAAATCAATGCCCCGACCAAGCTCCGTTTTAATATGACCCAGGACTGTTGCTCCGGTATAGCCGTCGAGCAATCCAGTGCCACTGAAAGTGATTGCCAGAGCCTCCATAAAACCAGGGCTGGCATTTGAAAACAAAGGGGCTGGCACGGTAAAAAGAGTCATTTCCAGTGGGAAAGAAATCAATAACTCGACCCGGGCGACCATGGCAGGATTAAACAGGTTTTGGCCAATACCACCAAAAACCTGCTTACCGATAATAATTGCAATTAAGCCCCCTAAAACAGCTATCCACCAGGGCGCCCAGGGTGGTAACGTCATAGCTAACAACCAGCCAGTTAAAATAGCAGAGCCGTCCATAAGAAACAGTCGTACCGGTTTGCCTGATAGTTTTAACGACAGTGCTTCGGCAAGCACTGCGGTTACTATGGTAATAGTAAACAAAAAAATAGCCGGCCAGCCAAATTGATACAGGCCAAACACGGTTGCAGGTAATAATGCCAGCATAACGAACAGCATGACTTTAGGGACGCTGGAATTAGAATGGCTATACGGGCCACTCACCAGAGGGAGATCATTCATAATTAAGCGTCAACTCCACTTTTTTCGGATTCTTTCTTTTCAGAATCTTGTTTCTTCTGGGCTTCTAATTTTTTTTTCTCGGCCATCTCTTTCTTGCGTTGCAACATTTTTGCTCGTTTCGCCTTTTTAATGGCTTCCATACGTTCGCTTCTTGCTTCAGCCAGGCGTTTAGTTTCTCCCTGCTTGTGTTGTGACCTTTGTCTCGAAGCCAGTTCTCCTTTGGCATAGTTAAAATATTGCACCAGTGGTATATGGGAAGGGCAGACATAAGAGCAGGAACCACAGGCAATACAATCCAGCAAGCCCAGATTAACGGAAGCATCCAGACTGCCGGTACGAATATTCGTGGCCATTTCCAATGGTATCAGTCCACAGGGACAGGCTTGAACACAGCTGGCACATCGAATACAGGGCATTTCCTGCTGTGATTTTATTTCCTCTGCAGTCAAGGCAAGTAAGCCGTTACTGCCTTTAACAACGGGTACACGCGTACTGGCAAGGGGCTGCCCCATCATGGGCCCGCCACTGATGAGTTTTTCTGGTTCTTCTTTAAACCCACCACAAAATTCAATGAGATTGGTCAGCGGAGTGCCTAATGGTACGCGTACATTAAGGGGTTCTTTAATTGCACCACCACTGACGGTCATCACTCTGGCTATTAATGGATAGCCATAACGCAGAGCATTATGGACTGCCAGGGCGGTTGCTACATTGTGTACCACAATACCAATATCAGCAGTGAGTCCACGGGCAGGTGTTTCTTTGCCTGTGAGTGTTTGTACCAGGTGTTTTTCAGAACCCATGGGATAACGGGTTGGTAAACCAACAACCTGAACTGTATCAAAAGAGTTTGCTGCACGAGCCATAGCCTGCTGGGCCAGAGGCTTGTTGTTTTCAATTGCAATAATGATCTTGTCAACTCCCAGGGCATGAGCCATGAGACGGACACCATCCAGGACATCGGATGATTCTTCTTGCATCAGTAGGTCATCACAGGTCAGGTAAGGTTCACATTCTGCACCATTAATAACCAGAGTATGTAAATCATAACGGGTGCGTAATTTGAGTTTTACTGCGGAAGGAAAGGTCGCGCCTCCCATGCCAACGATACCTGCTTTGGTCACTTTTTGAGAGATTTCCTCAGGCGTTAACAAAAAAGGATCTGAAGAAGGCTCAAGTGAATCGATCCACTCATTATGGTCATCGGGTTTTAAGGTAATCGTCCTGACTAATAAGCCAGAAGGATGGTTAGCAGGATAACCACCAACACCCATAATTCGTCCCGATGTGGGTGCATGGACGGGGGCAGAAATTGCGCCCTGACTTCTAGCCAGTAACTGACCCTTTTTAACTAAGTCTCCTCGATTGACCAGAGGCTCTGCAGCCGCACCAATATGCTGTTGAAGGGGAATATGTAGCACTTGAGGCATAGGGAGATCAACAATGGGCTTGTCGGCACTGAGCGTTTTGCAATCGTCAGGATGAACGCCACCTCGAATCTTAAAGAGTTTAAAAATATCGGGAGCACCCATATCAAGCAAACTCCGAAATCTTTATAACAGGTTCTGGCCAATACCAGGTTTGCAAAGTAGCTTGAATGGGTCGCATTTCAATGCATTCAGTGGGACACACAGTGTAGCATTTTTCACAGCCAGTACAGGCATCGGCGAAAATTGCATGAATTTGTTTTGGACCACCTAAAATGGCATCGGTAGGACAGCGCTTAAAGCATTTGGTACAGCCAACACAAAGATTTTCATGTATATAGGCAACGGTCGGTGCTTTTTCATCGACATCAGACAGATCAACACTGACGCCTAATTTTTCGGCCAGAGCTTCAGCCAGCGCTTTTCCACCTGGGGGGCACATTGTGACAGAGGCTTCACTATTAGCAATTGCTTCTGCAGCCGGTGTGCATCCAGGATAACCGCATTGACCGCATTGCGAGCCAGGAAGCATTTCTTCAATTTCCTGTTGTAGAGGATTGCCTTCAACCGCCAGATATTTTGCAGCAATACCTAACAGCGTTCCCATGGTAATACCCATTGCTGAAATGATAAGAATGGCAGATATCATATTAATTCTCTTAATAGTCGTTCATTGTCATTTGTTGTGTTAATGACTGGTCAGTCCTGCAAAACCCATAAAAGCTAAAGACATTAATCCAGCAACAATATAGGCAATAGGGAGCCCTTTAAAAGCCGTTGGAACATTAGCTAAAGCCAGACGTTCACGTAAACCAGCAAACATAGCCAAAACCAGTGTAAATCCCAGAGCAGAACCAAATCCGTATAACAAACTTTGTAAAAAACTGTTTTCCTGTTGAACATTTAACAGAGCAACACCAAGTACAGCGCAGTTGGTTGTGATCAATGGTAGAAAAATACCTAACACCTGATATAAAGCAGGTGACGTTTTGCGGACAACCATTTCTGTAAATTGCACAACAACGGCTATTACCAGAATAAAAGTCAGTATTCTTAGAAATCCCAGATCCAATGGTGACAAAACAAAATGTTCGAGTAACCAACCTGAAACAGCGGCCAGAGTCAAAACAAAGGTCGTTGCAAGACCCATACCCAAAGCAGAATCCAGCTTGTTTGATACCCCCATAAAAGGGCAAAGTCCAAGAAATTTCACCAGAACAACATTATTAACCAGTGCAGTAGAAAGAATAATTAGCAGGTATTCCATGGGCTCATTAGTCTGTTAGTTTCAATTAATTAGCATTTAGTCATTGATTAAGCAATTAATATGCCATGCGCTTTTTCTTCTATCACTAGTGAAAACAAAATTGAGCTGTAATGAACGTAGGATTCTGAATTAATAGAAAAAAATGACTTTTATGCTATTCAATAATTTATGCCATACAGATGGCTGCTGTGCTTTAAAATCATTAATCATAGATTGTTTGTCGCATTACATACAATTTCATTTAGTGATAATGTCAGTTATGCCACAATGTTTGTCGTAAACAGTCCGTTGAACTGATAAAACAACAAAATGTATGTGGTATAAATATTGCTAGCTAAATAATAAAGATACTAATCAAAGAGAACATCATGCTAAATCTGTATTCATCATGATGTTTAAATTTAAGTGTGGTTTTGGGCTGATAACTTTATGAGTAAACAACAAACAGTACCTGCCGAGAATAATGTCATGATTGAAATTCTAGAATTTCTTCGTGCACCACCAGAAGGCACACCAAAAGAAATTATTAATGCATTTGGTGTTATGGGTGCAGAAACTGCATTGTTACCAGGACTTTTTCTACAAACGGTTGAACAAGCACCCGTGGCAATTTCTATTACCGATCACAGTGCTCATATACTCTACGTTAATAAAGCCTTTGAACAATTAACGGGCTATCAGCGTGACGAAATACTGGGTAAAAAACAATCCATACTATCAAGCCAATCAACACCACTCTCTGTTTATGAAAACTTGTGGGCAACGATTCAGGAAAGAAGAGTATGGAAAGGCAGGCTGGTCAATCATCATAAAGATAAGAGTGAATATCTTGCTGAATTGACCATATCTCCCGTCCTTTCAGATGACGGAGAAATCAGTTATTTTTTAGGCATGCATCATGATATTACTGAAGTACACCAACTGGAGCAGCGCTTAAAATTTCAAAAATCCCTGGCTGAAGCAGCTATTAATGTTGCGCCTATGGTCGTTGCAATGGTAGGCATTGATCGTCAGGTGGTAATGGATAACCTGGCTTACAAAGCATTATTAGCTGACTTTCGAGGGATAGAGCCTGCTGAGTTATTTGTTGATGCACTGGAACAACAGATCGGTTTTAATTTTGATGACAAGCAAAGAAAAAACAAAGAATTTACAAATGTTGAGGTACGTTTGGAGCCCCCTGGTTCTGTGTCATCTCGCTGGTTTTCATGTTCAGGTGTCTGCGTTACCAGACCTGATGAGGCGGCTGAAAATTATTTCAAAAGTGAACATGCTGAACAACGGTATTTATTATTGATAGCTAATGAGGTCACATTGCAACGTAGACGAACCAATGAAGCTCGACTCAACATGATTCGTTCTAATATGGCCGAGCAGCAGATGGTGCAAACAATGCGTGAGGCCATATCCGCTTCTATCTATAAGTTGCAAGTTCCAATGAATGTGATGAAGGCTGCAATATTGATGCCTGGTGCAGGAAATGAGGAGTGTGCTTTACGTAATACATTACAACAGTCGTTAGACAGTAGTGATGAGGCAATGGAAAGTTTGCACAGTGCGTTACCCAGACCTGTTACTGAGCAGTTTGCTATGGTCAATGTTAATGCCATTGTTCATGAGGTTATCAAACTTTCAACTGAACAATTACTGGCGTCAGGTATTGTGATTGATTGGCGGCCCGCACCTGTATTACCTATAGTGCCTGGCAAGGCCAATGCACTAAGACGATTGTTTAAGTACCTTATTGATAATGCAATAGAAGCAGTCAAACAATCGGGGGTTCAAGATAAAGAAATTCGCCTGGACACCCGGATAGACGATCAGGAAATTATAATAGAGGTGATTGATAATGGTATTGGATTGTCTGAAGATATGCGCTTGAAAGTGTTTGAGCCGTTTTATTGTGGATGGAAAAAAGCAGCAGAACATGCAGGAATGGGACTCACTATGGCGCAAGAAGTCATTATTCATCACCAGGGAAGCCTTGAATTTGACAGCAGTTTTTTTGGTGGTTGCCGTTTGTTTGTGCGCCTGCCTTTGAATGAAACTGGTGGGGATTAAGCACATGACTTTTTCTAAAACTAATAGTGAAATTAATGATAATTCCATTCTGGAAAAAGAGCTCGAGACGCTTTATCAGGTGAGTCAAATCCTCAGTTATACATTAAATTTTAGAGAAACACTGAATGAGGTTCTGAATATTCTGAGTGATGTTGGTAATATGCACCATGGAATGATCAGTCTGTTAGATGAAGATAGTGGTGATTTATTAGTGAGTGCTCTTCATAAAAACCCGACGCCTTTGAATATGGTTCGTTACAGACAGGGCGAGGGTGTTGTTGGTGCTATTATGGAAAGTGGAACGCCTTTAATTATTCCACATATTTCAGAAGATGAACGATTTCTGGATCGATTAAGAATCTACAATACAGAATTACCTTTTATTGGTGTTCCAATCAGTATTGGTGGCGAAGCAGTAGGTGTCCTGGCGGCACAGCCTTCTGAAAATTCAAATGCATTGGCGACTCACCAGCGATTTCTTGAAATGGTTGCCAACTTGATTGGACAACGTGTTCGTCTGGCAAAAAAGGTTGAAGCTGACCAGGCTGCATTAAAGACAGAACGCGATTCATTACGCAGACAGGTTCGAGGTGAACATGGTTTTACCAATATCGTTGGACATGCGCAAAGTATGCGACTTGTGTTTGAGCAACTTCGTCAGGTAGCCAAATGGAATACAACGGTATTAGTTCGGGGCGAATCGGGTACTGGTAAGGAATTGATTGCCAATGCGATTCATTATAATTCACCAAGAGTTAATGGCGCTTTTATCAAGTTAAATTGTGCGGCCCTACCAGACAATCTTTTGGAGTCAGAATTGTTTGGCCATGAAAAGGGGGCTTTTACTGGGGCTGTAACACAAAGAAAAGGGCGTTTTGAACTGGCCAGTGGTGGTACTATTTTTCTGGATGAAATTGGAGAAATTTCGCCAGCCTTTCAGGCAAAATTATTACGTGTACTGCAGGAGGGAGAGTTTGAAAGAGTGGGTGGGGTCAAGACACATCATGTCGATGTTCGGGTGGTGGCTGCAACTAATAAAAATCTTGAATCAGAAGTACAGGACGGGAATTTTCGAGAAGATCTTTATTATCGATTGAATGTTATGCCTATTCATGTACCTTCTCTACGTGATCGCACTGAAGATATTCCTGATTTGAGTCATTTCCTGGTGAATAAGATTGCCAAAAGTCAGGGACGCTCATTATCGATTAAAGACAGTGCCTTGAGTTTGTTGATGCGTTATGAATGGCCTGGAAATGTTCGTGAGCTGGAAAATTGTCTGGAGCGTGCTGCAGTGATGTGTAAAGATGGTCAAATTGATGCCAATGCGATCAACTTAACTGGCTTACAAAGTAATCCTTTACCTGGAAATTTAAGTAGTAGTGCCAGCAATGTGCCACAAATAAATATTGATGATCCTGAACTGGATGAACGTGAACGTGTGATTGCTGCCCTTGAACAAGCTGGATGGGTACAGGCAAAAGCAGCACGCTTACTCAATATGACTCCGAGACAGATTGCCTATCGGATCCAGACATTAAAAATTCAGGTGCGACAGATGTGATCATCATTACCGTGACACTTTTAAAATCTTCAAAAGAGTTACATATCTAAAATATCATGTTAAATAAACCTAAAGAGGCTATTATGAAAGTAAAAGACATTCAAGTTATTGCTAAAGCAATGAAATTAAAAGTTGGAAAATTAAATAAAATGCAGTTAATCCAACTGATTCAAAAAGAAGAGAATAATAATATATGTTATGCAACACCTACGGTAACATCCTGTGCTCAAGACGTTTGTTTATGGCGGACTGATTGTTTGAAGGTCGATGAGAAATCCTGGCATTAAATTTAACCATTATTTGAAACTTAGCAGTCATGAGACTTTATGATTAATTTTTAATTAAACCTGTCTGACGGATCATGGCTTTGAAACGTTTCATAACTGGGCGTGAAATAATGGTTTCAGCCATGACCCGTTTTTCATATATGCACAGCCGCATCTTATCACTGAGATCTTGACGTGCTATGAAAATAAACTGATGAATATCATTATGGAATAGCTTGCCAGGTTGATTTTTCAACTGTTCGTATAGAAAGGCCATAATAACTTTTTCTTCTGAAGGCATTTTGCACTTACCATCCAGTATTTTAAGCATGACAGCAGTCGCACAATCCACTTCATCAGGACCCATACTATTAGCGTTTAGCCATTGTGAGACATGATTTTTCGTCATCTTAATTTATCCTGTTTTGAGCATAGTGAGTCAACGATGCCTCAATCGCTTCATAGGCATATTCAGAAACCGATTCAATGCCAATCGCAGCCAGTTTCTCTATGGGACCATCACCAATTTTAGCAATAAAGACTGCCTGGCAATCCTTAATGGTCTCCAGAATCTGTGCCATAGCCGTTTTACTGGAATGATTACCCAGGCAATAATGTTCTACTTCTCTTTTTTCCAGCAAACAACATTTTTCGGGTGTCACTTCATAAATCCAGAATTGTTTAGCATGACCAAAATGTTCACTGATACCCAGACCTTCTTTACTGGCAACAGACACCTTCATATTTCTATCTTGCATGTTCATCCAACTCCATACCGCGAAAATACTGCACCGTTTAAACACCTCTATTATTGGCTCCTGTGATTTATGATGACAGAATTTGGCCACCAGTTTGGTCAAACCTTTAATATCACGGCCACTGGCATCAGAAAAAAGTAGCGCCAATTCATCAATCAATGAAGAATCAATGTTAAGGTTGAATTGTCCTGTCATGACTTCCCATATTTTTCGTCGATCGTCTAAATCAGGTGAATGATATTTAATCATGGCAAAACAGCGTGAAATAATTGCTTCATCAATATCAGCAACCCGATTGGTCGTTAAAAAAAGCAAACCGTTAAAGTATTCCAATACTCGAAGAAACACGCCGACCACAGCATTTGCAGCAATATCATCGTCACGTCGTTTGATGTAGACATCGGCCTCATCAATGAGCATAACTGCTCCCCAACGTTGTGCTCTGGTTAGGGTGTTTTTCAGGGCGACTTCCATTTCACTGACATTGAGTCCCAGTTGACCTGAATGAACCCGATACAAAGGACGCCTGATGATTTCTGAATAGACTTCAGCTGTCAATGTTTTTCCTACCCCTGGTGGTCCAGCGCACAGTACAGTCGTACCACCCGATTTTCCTGCGACAATGTCATCCATTAATACATCCATCTCTGCGGTTAGAATGTCAATTAAATCAGTTTGATCGGGCGGTAAAATTAATTTATCTTTTAAATCAGGATCGTATTCATAGGGTTTTATATCATCGACATGCACCCATAGATGATGATGTAATTCCATATAAAACATCAAAATGTAGCCATGTACTGGAAGTTCAGTAAACAGTTTATTGGGTATACCCGCTTGAATGGCTTCAGTCGCTGATTCCACTTTTTCATTATAATTTGAGCTTCGCCCAGCCTTGCGAAGATACTTTGATAAAATGTCACCAGGGGTTTCCAAAGTCAGGGCTCGATCTTTTAGAATTTCCTCATCATTGACTAATCTTGCCCAACCATCACTGGAGCAAAGCACCATTACTTTTTTACGTGACCAGTCCGTATTACGATGACTGGCCGTGGGATCCTCAGCATAAATACCGGTACCACGTGCAGAAAATTGACGACCAGTATCAGCGCGCCAGGAAAAAAATCGCTCTGCTGAAGCATAGTAATGGGTTATTAATTCTTCTGTTTCCTTAAAAAAACCTTTTTCTGCAAATATTTCTGGAATTGTTTTACCAATGATATCTCGTTCTCGAATCAATAAATTCACGGATGAAATTTTTCCCATAGCATTGGCTTTAAGATCAATTAAAATACGTCCTGTTTCTTCTTCTCCTGGTGGTGTAAAGTCAATTCTTGAGACAAGATACGCTATCGGTTTACCTGACCGATTTGCCTTGAACAGCCAACCACGGATTGTATCATTAATCAGAAATTCAGCAAGAGCTGGCACTAGAAGTTCCAGTTTATCTTCGTCATATCGAATTCCTTCATCATTGACAGCATGCTATAAAATAGCAATTTGAGCAGCATTACCAAGTCCAGAAGGCCCTGTGGCAAGATAGAGATCATGTAAGAATTCTAATTGCTGAGCTGACATATCATTAAAGGGTATTTCAGCTTTATTGCCAAATTTCAACTGTTCGTTTAAAAAGTTCAGATCTGGATATTCTCCTACCAATGCTCCAACATAAGAACGTTCGATTTGCAATTTCATACTCTAAGTGGACCTGTTGAAAAAAAACATAAATTTAAAGTAACTATTCAGCATAAATTTAAAAAAATTGAAAAAAAAGCTTGACAGAAAAGTTATGTAATTTATTAAAACCGACATGTCTATGCAGTAT
>JAHXHI010000046.1 GCA_025656775.1 gamma proteobacterium symbiont of Bathyaustriella thionipta | reverse complement strand
TGGATGTTTAATGTGGATGGTGCCCGAAGTAAGTTGAATCGGGCATATGAAAAGTTAATCGGTCAAAATTAATGTGTTTAGGTACTAGTAGTTGTCTCATTTCAAACAATGAATCCCCTGGATTTAATGTGTACGATATATCAAGCATTTTACATATATCAATTATTTTTTTGGTAGGATTTGTTTTGAAGTAATGAAAATAATACTCAACTCTCTGGAGTATATCTTCTTCAGAGATTTCATCTCTTTGGGCTGGATACAACCAATTTATATTTTGAAAAACTACTTTGGGAATATTTCTTTCTGTTATTAAAAACCAGGGAACTTCTTTTTCTTTCCAATAGCGTCGTTCAATTTCTATCTTTTCAATTGTTCGAGGATCATTGAATGCACTGACATATTTTGCCTGAAGTGCAAATTTGGGTCTGTTTAAATCACTTGAATTTACCAGGAAATCTGATGACATATATTGGTCAACGCCTGAATAATCGGGATGTTTGATACCTGATTCTTTGGCAAGCCTTTGAGTTATATCAATTTGGAGTGGAAATTGCTCTCTTATTTCTCCTATTTGAGAGTGCCATTCATTTAACAAAAAAACTGCGAGTTCAAGATCAGAAAAAAGATGGTGGGTTCGTTTAGATTTGTGGCCAAAAACTCGATGTGATCGCCCATCAGAGGGAAGATCTCTGACAGTTAGCCATGGTTTATACTCATGGTTTCTACCTGAGCCACGTCCTTCTTTGATCCATTTCTTATTTTTAACTTCTGAATTGCCGTATTTTTTCCGTGCCATGCCCATCTATCCTGCTATTATTCATAAAATAAGCATAGCAGGATAAATTTCAGTATACAACTATATTACTTAGTATCCATCTTTATTACTTGGTATACAACTATATTACTCTCTAACAATCTTTTTTCCAATAATTAAAGTCTTATTCTACAGTAACACTTTTAGCGAGATTTCTTGGCTGATCAACATCTGTGCCTTTTATTATCGCAACATGATAGGATAATAGCTGCAGTGGTATCGTAAACACCATGGGCGCTATCAGAGAATCAATTTCACCGACCTTAATGACTTTGATTGATTCTTCCTCTTCAAGATCAGCGTGGCTATCAGAGAAAACATAGAGTGTTCCTCCCCGTGTTTTTACTTCCTGCAGATTCGATTTTAATTTTCCGATAAGATCATTATTCGGGGCAACTGCGACAACCGGCATATCCGCATCAACCAGTGCAAGAGGCCCATGTTTTAACTCACCTGCCGGATATGCTTCTGCGTGAATGTAGGAAATTTCTTTTAGTTTTAATGCCCCTTCCATTGCGATAGGGTATTGTGTGCCTCTGCCCAGAAATAATGTATGATGCTTATCAGAAAATTCTTTTGAAAGCTCTTCAATCTCTTTATCTAATAATAATGCCTTTTCTATCTGTCGTGGTAATCGTCTTAATGCGTTAACTGCTTCTGCTTCTAACTTTGTATTCCCTTTTTCTTTTGCAATACAGACCACCAGTATTAATAAAGCAGTCAGTTGTGTGGTAAATGCTTTTGTTGAAGCAACACCAATTTCTGGTCCCGCATGTGTCATAAAGGCCAGGCTTGATTCTCTGACTAATGAGCTTTGTGGTACATTACAAATCACTAAAGAGTGTTGTGCTCCTTGTTTTTTCGCTTCTCTTAAGGCAGCGAGTGTATCAGCTGTTTCACCTGATTGGGAAATTGTAACAATCAGTGTTTTTTTGCTATAGACTGCTTTACGATAGCGAAACTCACTGGCCACTTCAATCATACAGGGAATACCCACAATCCCTTCAAACCAGTATTTTGCTACTAGGCCTGCATGATAACTCGTTCCACAGGCAATAATATAGATTGATTCAATTTCTTTAAAAATTTTCTCTGCGCCATAGCCAAAAGAATTCGAAAAAACATGTGCATTATCAATTCGTCCTTCTAAAGTATCAGCAACAGCCTTAGGCTGTTCATAGATTTCTTTTAGCATGTAGTGGCGATATTCACCACGTTCTACGGCATCTGCACTGATTTCGCTTTTTTTCATGGGACGTTCAACTTCATCCCCGTCTTTATCGTAAATAACAATCGATTCACGGGTAATATCAGCGATATCACCTTCTTCCAGAAAAATAAATTGCTGTGTCACCGGTAGTAGTGCAGAGACATCTGATGCAATAAAGTTTTCGCCTATACCCAGTCCTATCACTAATGGACTACCACTTCTTGCGGCAATGAGACGTTCCTCTTCATTGTCGATTACACCCAGAGCAAAGGCTCCTTCTAAATGTTTGATGGTCTCAAGTACTGAGTATAAAATATCCTGACCTTGTTTCTTATATTTTCCTATCAGGTGTACAATGCTTTCACTATCGGTTTGTGAGCAAAATTTAATTCCTTCAGATACCAGCTCATTCTTAATTTCTTCATAGTTTTCTATTATGCCATTATGAACCAGGGCAATATTTTCTTCACTCATATGCGGATGAGCATTACACTCTGCCGGTTCTCCATGCGTTGCCCAACGCGTATGAGCGACACCAATACTGCCTTTAACCGGACTGCTCGCCAATCCTTCCTCCAGCTGTGATACTTTACCTAATGCTCTTTGTCTGCTGATTGTTTTGTCTTGTTTCTGAATGGCTAATCCGGCAGAATCATACCCTCTATATTCAAGTCTCTTTAAGCCTTCTATTAAAATAGCTTCTACATTACGTTCAGCAATAGCGCCGACAATTCCACACATACGTTGTCCTGTTATTTTGTTATTAATATGAACTGTATAAATTTTTATTTGCTGGGTCTTTTCCAGCCATCAAGTGTCTTTTGTCCTGAGCGGGTAAAAGTTAACTTTTCCGCTTCGGCATTTCTACTTAATGTTGAGCCTGCACCAACAGTCGCACCTTCACCTATCTCAATCGGTGCTACTAATGCAGTATTTGAGCCGATAAATGCATTATCACCAATTTTGGTTAAATGCTTATAAGCGCCATCATAATTACAGGTAATCGTGCCTGCCCCAATATTGACATTTTCACCCATTTCAGTGTCACCAATATAGCTTAAATGATTTACTTTTGAACCTCTTGCTATATGTGCTTTTTTTATTTCAACGAAGTTTCCGACTTTTGCATTTTCATCCAACTGTGTTTCTGGTCTTAAACGTGCAAATGGACCGATATTACAGCCATTGTTTATGATTGACTTTTCTAAAATGCAATTTTCTAAAATTTCAACATTATCACCAACGGTCATATTTTTTAACACTGTATTAGCACCAATAGTTACATTGCTACCTATCTTACAATGTCCTTCTATAATGACATTAATATCAATGGTTACATCCTGCCCTGTCTCAATTGAGCCTCTTAAGTCAAAGCGTGCGGGATCTCTCAATGTGACACCTTTTTCCATCAGTGTGTATGCCTGGCGTTTTTGATATTCACGTTCCAGCTGTGCAAGTTGAATTTTATTATTAATGCCCTCAATTTGTTTATTATCATCAACAATATAGCTATTAACTGTCTCACCTTCTAAAACAGCCAACTCAATAAGATCGGTTAAATAATATTCACCTTGTGCATTATTGTTTCCAATTTTAGTTAGCCATAATTTTAGTTTATCACCATCAATTATCATGACGCCGCTATTGATCTCATTAATTACTTTTTCAGTCTCACTGGCATCCTTTTCTTCAACTATTTTTTCAATTTTTGACTTATTATCTCTGACTATACGTCCGTATCCATGCGGATTAGTGAGCCTGGCTGTTAATAGTGCAAGAGAGCTGTCTTGTTTCGCTTCACGTAGTTTGTTCAGAGTCCCTGAACTCAGTAGTGGTACGTCACCATATAGAATTAATACATCTGCTGCATCGCTTATAGTCTTAACCGCTTGTTGAACTGCATGCCCTGTGCCTAATTGTTCTTTCTGTTCACACCAAAAGAGTTGTTTTTCTATCAGTAAATCTTTTACCTGTTCCCCACCATGACCATATACCAGGCTGATTGATTCCGCTTCAAGTTCTTCTGCACTTTTTATGACGTGTTCTACTAATGATTTGCCCGCTAACTTGTGTAAAACTTTAGGAAGATTTGAATACATTCTCGTCCCTTTTCCAGCGGCTAGAATGATGACTTGAAGTGATTTATTTGATTGACTCTCTGCATTCATTATTAATTTCTCTAAAAATTATTTATTGTTCTTATTATTATTTTTTTATTGTTTTGATAAAAGAAGATTTATCTTACTTTCTTGATGCTCATCACAATCTAGGGTTTTCCCTTACATATTGTTCTGTTTCCCCTTGATTTTACTCCCGGTTAGGTATATTATTAATTTATAATATACTTGTTATATAAACTATGATGAAAAATTTACTCTTACTACTATTACTTGTTTTTATTAATCTGAATCCGCTTCGCGGTGTTTCTGCGGATGAATCAGACCCTTGTATGGGAGAATATCCTGATTATCCTGTTTCACCTGTGTTAATCGATTATTATAATGAGTTTAAAGATTCAGCTTCTACTGTTGACATTGAACAACAACATCCAGATATAAAACTCAATCCTATAAAAAATGCACTGGCAAACTATTATTCTGAATTTCTTGAATAATTATTAGCATTATCTTTCTCAAAAAAAGTATGGGTTCATTATTCAATCTAAACTGTCTTCACAAACTTAGTATTAACGAGTTTTACAATAAATATATTATTGACTACCTTTTTTACGACGCATCTTTTCTATCAGTTTCAACTGTGCAATTGCTTCCGCTAATTGTGCTTCCGCTTTTGCAAAATTAATTTCTGACTCTTGTTCCTTTAGTATTTCTTCTGCACGCTCTTTTGCTGCCTGTGCTGCATGCTCATCTAATTCACCTGCTCTTAACGCGGTATCTGAAAGTATGGTGACTACATGAGGTTGTACCTCTAGCAGACCTCCTGATACATAAACAGACTCTTCCTTGCCGCCTTGTTCAGTGATAATTACTTCACCTGCTTTGAGTATTGAAAGCAGTTGAGAGTGCTGAGGTAAAATCCCCAAATCACCCATTTCGCCTGGAACGATAACCATCTCAGCCAAATTAGAAAAAATTTCTTTTTCAGCACTGACGATATTTAATTTCATGGTCACTGCCATGACAACTCTCCTTTTACTTCCTGAAATTCACCCATAAATCTGGGTGAATTTTAGCTCTACTAATTAGAGTTACTTGATCGAGCTTACTTAAGCATTTGATTTTTCAAGCACTTCTTCAATACCACCAACCATGTAAAATGCTTGTTCTGGAATTGAATCATGTGTGCCATCAACGATTTCTTTAAAACCGCGAATCGTATCTTTGAGAGAAACATATTTACCTGCAGTACCAGTAAAAACTTCTGCAACAAAGAAAGGCTGTGATAAGAAACGCTGAATTTTACGTGCACGATTTACAATTTGTTTATCTTCATCAGATAATTCATCCATACCCAGAATTGCAATAATATCTTTCAATTCTTTATAACGCTGCAGAGTTGTCTGAACACCGCGAGCCACTTCATAATGTTCATTACCAACAATTTGCGGATCCAGCTGACGAGAAGTTGAATCCAGAGGATCAACTGCAGGATAAATACCTAATTCAGCAATCTGACGAGATAATACCACTGTCGCGTCTAAGTGAGCAAAAGTAGTTGCTGGCGATGGATCGGTTAAATCATCGGCAGGTACGTATACCGCTTGAATAGAGGTAATTGAACCTACTTTTGTAGAAGTAATACGCTCTTGCAGAGCACCCATTTCTTCAGCCAGAGTTGGCTGATAACCAACCGCAGACGGCATACGACCCAGTAATGCAGAGACTTCAGTTCCTGCCAGGGTGTAACGGTAAATATTATCAATAAATAATAATACATCATTACCTTCATCACGAAAACCTTCAGCAATGGTTAAACCTGTTAAGGCAACACGGAGCCTGTTTCCTGGAGGCTCATTCATCTGACCGTAAACCAGAGCAACTTTATCCAGTACATTAGATTCAGTCATTTCATGATAGAAGTCATTACCTTCACGAGTACGTTCACCCACTCCGGCAAATACTGAATAACCACTATGTTCAGCAGCAATATTACGGATAAGTTCCATCATGTTAACCGTTTTACCAACACCCGCACCACCAAACAACCCAACTTTACCGCCTTTTGCAAAAGGACAGACCAGATCGATTACTTTAATACCGGTTTCCAATAACTCGGCTGCCGCAGCCAATTCTTCATAAGCAGGTGCAGGGCGGTGAATTGAAGCGCGTTTTTTCTCGCCGACATCACCTTTTTCATCAATTGGACTACCCAGTACATCCATAATTCGGCCAAGGGTTTCTTTGCCTATAGGTACTGAAATCGGTGCGCCTGTTGGGGCTACATCCAATCCTCGTTTTACCCCGTCAGTACTACCCATCGCAATGCAACGAACGACTCCGTCACCCAACTGCTGCTGAACTTCCAGTGTTAATTCTGCTTCACTAACGACTAGTGCATCATAAATCTTTGGTAATGAATCACGTGTAAACTCAACGTCGACTACTGCACCAATGATCTGGACAATTTTTCCTGAACTCATTTTTGGTTCCTTTTTTTAAAACTAAAAGCAAAAATAGATAGCTAAAATCTATGCTTTATCTTTAACTTGTTTGCCTTACTTTCTTAATTCACGAGATCTGCTGTACTATACCGCAGCAGCACCAGCAACAATTTCTGAAAGTTCCTGGGTAATTGCTGCTTGTCTTGCTTTATTGTAAACAAGTTGCAAGTCATCAATCATATCACCCGCATTATCAGTTGCACTCTTCATTGCCACCATTCTTGCACCCTGTTCACAGGCAACATTCTCAACTACGCTCTGATAAACCAGTGACTCAATATAACGCATTAATAAAGCATCAATGACTTCTTCAGCATCAGGCTCATATAAATAATCCCAGTGATACTTCATATGACCACTGGTTTCCTCATCAGAAACTTCGTGGTATCTCACATGTTCATCAGTACCTGAGTGATTCTCCATCTGAGATTCACCAATCGGAAGCATTTGACCTACAATAGGCTGTTGAGTCATTGTATTAACAAATTTGTTGAACACAATAAAAAGCCGATCAATTTTACCTTCGTGATAAGCATCAAGCATTACTTTAACACTACCAATTAAATCTTCTATGCTGGGTTCATCGCCTAATTGTTCGGCATGAGAAATTACATTCCCGCCAATACGTTTAAAAAAAGCACTGGCTTTTGAACCTATAACACAAACATCGATTTCTTTTTCCTGTTCATGCCATTTTTTCATACTTGATACAGTTTCTTTAAATACATTAGTATTCAATCCACCACATAAGCCGCGATCGGAAGATACGACAATATAACCAACACGCTGTACTTCACGTTCAACAAGAAAGGGGTGCTTATATTCAGTATGTGCATGTGCAAGATGACGAACCACATCAATCATCTTTTCAGCATAAGGCCTGGAAGCACTCATTCTTTCTTGTGCACGACGCATTTTACTGGCAGCAACCATCTCCATTGCACTGGTGATTTTCTGCGTATTTTTAATACTGCTGATCTGAGTGCGAATCTCTTTTCCGCTTGCCATCCCAGAACCTCCTATTTACCAGCTACTATTAGATTTAAAGCTCTTAATTGCTTCATGCAGTTCAGATTCAATATCATCATTATAATCGCCTGATTCATTGATGTTATCAATTAAGTCCATTTTGTTTGCTTTCATATAATCTTGCATCGCATTTTCAAAATCAACAATTTTTGCTACTTCTACATCATCTAAATAGCCTTTAGTAGCAGCAAATAATGTAATTGCCATTTGTGCGATACTATAAGGTGAGTATTGAACCTGCTTCATCAACTCTGTAACACGCTGACCTCGTTCAATCTGATTACGCGTCGCGTCATCCAGGTCAGATGCAAACTGTGCAAATGCCGCCAGTTCACGATACTGAGCCAAATCAAGACGAATACCACCACCGAGTTTTTTGATGATCTTGGTTTGTGCAGCACCACCAACACGTGATACTGATAAACCCGCATTAATCGCAGGTCGAATACCTGAGTTAAATAAATCAGTTTCCAGGAAGATCTGCCCGTCAGTAATTGAAATCACATTGGTCGGAACGAATGCTGATACGTCACCCGCCTGAGTTTCAATAATCGGCAATGCGGTTAAAGAACCTGTTTGACCCGTCACTTTACCACCGGTTTCTTTCTCAACATATTCAGCATTAACTCGAGCAGAACGCTCAAGTAAACGCGAATGAAGATAGAACACATCACCCGGATAGGCTTCACGACCTGGTGGTCGACGCAATAGCAATGATACCTGACGATATGCCCAGGCTTGCTTAGTCAAATCATCATAAACAATCAATGCATCTTCACCACGATCACGATAATATTCGCCCATGGCACAACCTGAATAAGGTGCGATATATTGCATAGCAGCCGCATCAGATGCTGTCGCAGCAACCACAATGGTATTTTCCATTGCGCCAAACTCTTCCAGCTTGCGAACCACCGCCGCAACACTTGAGGCCTTTTGACCAACAGCAACATAGATACATTTAACACCAGAATCTTTCTGGTTAATAATGGCATCAATGGCGACAGCAGTCTTACCTGTCTGGCGGTCACCAATAATTAATTCACGCTGACCACGCCCAATCGGCACCATCGCATCAACTGATTTCAAACCTGTCTGTACAGGCTGATCAACTGATTGACGAGCAATTACACCCGGTGCAATTTTTTCGATGGGTGATGTTTGTTCTGCGTCAATAGGACCTTTACCATCAATGGGATTACCCAGTGAGTCAACAACTCGACCCATCATGGCATCCCCTACGGGTACTTCTAAAATTCGTCCGGTACATTTAACCTTATCACCTTCAGAGATATGCTTGTAGTCACCCAGGACAACTGCACCTACTGAATCGCGCTCCAGGTTTAATGCCATACCAAAAATATTTCCGGGGAATTCGATCATTTCCCCTGACATTACGTCACTTAAACCGTGAATTAATGCAATACCGTCTGTTAAACTAACAACAGTACCTTCGGTATTTGCTTCGGTTTTAGCATCAAAATTTTCAATGCGGCTTTTTATTAAGTCGCTAATTTCTGATGGATTTAACTGCATTTTTTAATCCTCTGTGTTCCAACCCGCTTAGCTAAGCAGAGAGTGTGTAATTTTTTCCAGTTGTGATTTCACTGAACCGTCAATTACCATATCACCCGCACGAATGATAACCCCTCCTAACAATGTCTTGTCAGTTTGAGTTGTAATCGTCACTTCACGACCGAGTTTCTTTTTCAACGCTGCTGCAATGCTTTTCTTTTGCGTTGCATTGACTGCATAGGCTGAAATAACCTGGGCTTCTATACTGCCTTCTTCTTCAGCACGCATGGCTTCAAAGCTGTCAGCAATAAACGGTAACACTTCCAGACGACCATTTTCTGCCGTTACTTTAAGGAAGTTTTGCCCCTGCTCATCCAGTCCATCCTTACAAATTTCAGTGATCAGTAAAATGACCTGTTCATCTGAGACAGATGGATTGTTGATTAACTCGACCATGGACTCATTCGCTGTCACTTCTTTAAGAAGAGCCAGTGTGTCAGACCACGCTTTAAGAGTGTTATTGGCATGTGCCAGATTGAAGATTGCCTGTGCATAAGGTCTTGCTAATGTGCTTGTTTCTGCCATTACGATTCCTTATATTTGCCCTACGACATCTTTTAACAATTCGCCATGTGCTTTGGCATCGATCTCTTTCTTGATGATCTTGCCTGCTGCTGCAACAGTAATATCAACTACCTGTTCACGCAGCGATTCTTTTGCACGATGGACCTCTTGTTCAATCTCAGCATTTGCTGCTGTAATTAAACGTTCGCCTTCAGCCTTTGCGTCATCTTTAGCGTCTTCTATTATTTCTGCACCACGCTTCTGCGCTTGAGCAAGGATTTCAGCCGCCTGCTCTTTTGCTTCTTTAATATGTTGAGTCGCTTTTTGTTCCGCCAGCTCCTGCTCATGTTTACCACGCTCAGCTGCTGCAAGACCATCGGCAATACGCTTTTTACGATCATCCATCATCTGGGTCATTGGTCCCCAGAGATATTTACCTATGAACCAGACTAATATCGCGAAGGTTATCATCTGGCCTATAAGAGTTGCGGTAATACTCATCGCCTAATTCCTATTGTTTGACTTTTTCATTAAAAAGACGTTAATTCGTTTGCTTAAAATGTTTGGTAACTTTAAGCAGGTTAATAACCCTGAGTCAGCTTAAAACACAACCCTGAGCGTCTTTAAAACAAGAGTAAAATTAACCGCCAACAGAGGCTTGAACTGCTGCTGCAAATGGGTTTGCAAATACGAACCACATTGCCATACCTAAAACGATCATTGGGAAAGCTTCCATTAAACCACCGGTAAACAGCATCTGACCCATTAGTTGTGGGCGCATCTCAGGCTGACGAGCAATACCTTCAAGGAATTTAGAACAGATAAGTCCCCATCCTAAAGCTGATCCCAGACCTGCCGCAGCAAGAATAATACCGACAGCGATTGCTGTGTAACCATAAACTAAAGCCATTGCTTCCATTAGTTTCTCCTAATATTTACTATTTTTTAAAAGTTAAATGTTTGAAATTCGTTTTTAATGTTCTTCCATATCCTGATGTGCCATACCCAGGTATACGATGGTCAATAACATAAAGATAAATGCCTGCAGGGAAATAACCAGAATATGGAATATCGCCCATACGGTTCCCAAAGTAATCTGTGGAATTAATCCAAACAGAGATGCACCACCTAAAAGCGCAATCAGTAAAAAGATCAGCTCACCGGCAAACATGTTACCGAATAAACGTAAACCAAGACTGACTGGTTTGGCAATTTCTTCAATAGCCGTCATAATAATATTGACAGGTATCAGGTATTTACCAAATGGGTGAAACAGGAACATTTTAAGGTAACCCATCGGCCCCTTAATTTTAATGTTATAGAAAATAATGAGAGCAAAGACCGATATAGCCAATGCAAATGTTGTGCTTAAATCAGTTGTCGGTACGACTTTCATATAATTGATACCAACAAGCTGTCCCAGTGACGGCAATAGATCAACTGGAATCAGATCCATAGCATTCATTAGAAAAACCCACATAAAAATGGTCAATGCCAAAGGCCCTATCAAGGGATTACTACCGGGGAAAATATCTCTGATCTGTTGTTGAACAAATTCAACAATGGCTTCTAAAACATTTTGACCACCTGATGGGGTATCAGCAGTCATTGTTTTACCCATTTTATAGGCAATGTACATCAACACGCCTGCCAATAACCAGCTGTAAATCAGAGTATCCAGGTTTAATACCCAGAAACCACCGTCACCGATACTGTTATTATGCAAGTGATGCTGAATATACTCGACGGCTGTTGGGCCGTTTGCTTCATTAGCAGTTGAGCTACTCACTTTACATCTCCACGATTTTTAAATAATTCTTTTTTACTCTTTTTTACTTTGTTATTTTCTATACTAAAGACAATAACTTTAGTGCACCTTTTTTTTATCAGGAGCATGACTGGTATCGACTTTATTGGCAATAAAGCTCAATTGGGTCACAGCAAAACTAACCAAAATCGCTAATGGATCCAGTTTTAAATACCCCATTCCAAATGCCATTAAAACCAGTGTTAAAATAAATTTTTGTATCGCACCGATATAAATTTCTATATATCCCTGCTGCTGCTCCTTAGAAGCAACTTCTCCCGCGCGAGCAATACGCCAGGCCATCAATAATGTACCTGAGATCGTTATACTGCCGCCATAAAGCGCAGCATATTGACTGTCTGAATTTTGTAAAAAAAGATAAATCAGGGTGATAATAAGTGTTAATAAAATTTGTACAATTAATAGTCTTCGTACAACCCTGCGCATGACGACAATTGCAAAGCTCATTTAACTAAACTCATTTAGCCAGTCATCCGTTTTTCTTTCTTTTTTAGTGCGGTTACTTATCAAAACAGCACTATTTTACGCACTTATTTTTAAAGCGTAGAGTATAATGATAATCTTGCTTTAGATCAATGAAAATAACGATATTCTAATATTTATCCCAAAATAGATAGTCATATTTATTAAATACTACTCTCTATGATAGGAAATCTAACTCGCTAATATATTACCATTTATATTTTATTAACAATCATGCCTGAGCAAGAGATGTATTTCAAGTTACTTGATGCAAGATAAAGTAGAGTAACAAATAATAGATTAACTCTACCTGATATGTGCAATGATTCCTTCCAGTTCATCCACATTATTATAATGAATGACCATTTTACCACGTCCTTTATTACCATGTTGAAAAAGGACTTTGGCACCCAGCTTATCACTCAGGCTCTGCTGTAAGTTGATAATATTAGGATCGCTCTTTTTTTCTGTTTTTACTTTCGGATTCAGTATTTTTTTTATCAGTCGTTCTGTTTCACGTACTGATAGACCCTGACTGACAATTTGTCGTGCTGTGTGGCTTTGATCTTCTCCCTTTAAAGCCAGTAGTGCACGGGCATGCCCCATTTCCAGATCACCATTTTCCAATAAACTGCGAGTGCTTGCTTCTAATTCTAAAAGACGTAATAAATTCGATACAGAAGCCCTTGAACGACCTACGGCATCTGCTGCCAATTGATGGGTCATATTAAATTCATCAATCAGACGCCTTAATGCACTGGCCTCTTCAATCGGATTGAGCTCTTCACGCTGAATATTCTCAATCAATGCCATGGCAATAGCAGCCTGATCAGGTACATCACGGATCACAGCAGGGATTTCAGACAAACCTGCCATTTGTGATGCACGCCAGCGACGTTCACCCGCAATAATTTCATATTTTTGTTCATCGCCTTCTGAGGAATCACTAACAGGACGAATGATAATTGGCTGAACAACACCTTGTGCCTGTATAGAATTCGCTAACTCTTCAAGTGCTTCGGGATGCATATCAATCCGTGGCTGGTATACACCTGGCTGAATCAATTCAACGGGCACATTATGTAATTCACCATCAGATTTTTCTTTAACAGCACGTTCTTTTTTAGCACCGCCACTCAATAAAGCATCTAAGCCACGGCCCAAACCACGTTTTTTACCTGCCACTATCTCATTCCTTTATCTTGTTATACCTATAATCAGGCTGTTTCTGATTTTTTAGACTTTTTGGATTTTTTACCATGCTTTTTGGCCCGTTTGTTATTGTCCTTTTTAGCTTTTTTTTTAACTTTTTTTTTATCATTACCGCCATCACGACGTAGCATTTCACCTGCCAGCGCTAGATAAGCACGAGCACCTTTTGATGCGCGATCATAATTAATTACAGGCACCCCATGACTGGGCGCTTCTGCAAGACGGACATTTCTTGGAATAACGGTTCGGTAGACTTTGTCATCAAAATGTTCTAATAATTGGCGTGACACTTCAATTCCCAGCCGATTACGCGGATCAAACATGGTTCGTAAAATACCCTCTATCTTGAGCTTTGGATTTAACGTCTCTTTAATACTGGAAATTGTATCTCTCAGCGCAGAAAGGCCTTCTAAAGCATAGTATTCACATTGCATGGGAATCAGGACGCTATTAGCCGCGACCATGGCGTTAACAGTCAACATATTTAATGATGGCGGACAGTCAATGATAATGTAATCATAATCATCTTCAATGTCTTTAAAACGATAGTTCAACTGCCGTTCACGATCAAATTTGGTCATTAATTCAACTTCAGCAGCCGTTAGATCGCCATTACCTGGAATAAGATCATAACCTGCCTCCTCAACATGAACTTTGACTTCAGCTACTGGCGTTTTAGAAACCAGTAGATCATAACCGCAAAATTCCACATCATTTTTATCGATCCCACTGCCCGTTGTTGCATTGCCTTGCGGATCCATATCCACAAGCAAAACTCGACGTCGCGTGGCTGCCAGTGATGCTGCTAAATTAATACTGGAGGTCGTCTTACCCACTCCTCCTTTTTGATTGGATATGGCGATGATTTTTGCCATAACATGTTTCCCTCACCTTACTCACACAGAGAAGATTTTTTATGAAAAAACTATCTGAATCAAGTGCCTCTGTGCATCTAAGCCGGAGACTTTAAGTTCATTAATTGTCTCTATTCTAAAGCCTTCTGGCAGTTGTGCAATCTCTTCTTCCGGAATTTGACCTTTCATG
>JAHXHI010000028.1 GCA_025656775.1 gamma proteobacterium symbiont of Bathyaustriella thionipta | reverse complement strand
CCTTAAGCGAAAGCGTAAATTAGCTGCTCTGGATGATAATTTCAGGGCTGAAATTTTATTAGGGCAGCATTTATAATGCTCTTACCCTGGCTCTTACCCTGAATAAAGGGATTTATGTGAAAGAGAAGTTTTCCATAATTAATTAGAAAATGCTAAAATAGCGGATTAATTAAAAAACTCTTAGTTTAGCGGGCTAATAGTTGTAGCATTCAGTCGATGAGGAATCACAGTGACACTAAAGTTTGTTGAATCAGCAAAACTGCCAACACAATGGGCAGAATTTACAATTTGTGGTTTTGAAGACGAACAGACGGGCAAGGAACATGTTGCTCTGGTTTTGGGTGATGTTGCTAGTGGTGAAGCAGTTGATATGCGCATGCATTCTGAATGTTTGACGGGTGATGCTTTATTCAGTATGCGTTGTGATTGCGGACCACAATTAGAAGCAGCACTTAAACATATTGCGGAAGTTGGATGCGGTGTTCTCCTGTATTTACGTCAGGAAGGTCGCGGTATCGGACTTATTAATAAAATCAAGGCGTATCATTTACAAGATGGCGGAGCAGACACTGTTGAGGCCAATGAACAGCTGGGTTTTGATGCTGATCTTAGAGAATATGATATTGCTCATGACATGCTTAATCACTTGCAGGTTAAAAAGATACGTCTTATGACGAATAATCCCAAAAAAGTCAGAGCTCTGGAAGAACATGGCCTGGAAGTGGTGGAGCGTCTGCCATGGATACATGGTCAAAATCCACACAATTCTCATTATCTGTCAACCAAAGCAGGAAAATTAGGACATATGTTCTAATCAACTTGCATTTGTACCGCTATAGGATCTATTTTTAGCGGAACAATTCTCAATTAATGTCTTTATTGTTAGCAATTTGCCTTCGGCTTTTAATTCAACTCAGCTTTTATGAGCTTTTTATACTTATCTTTTCTAAGCACGTTATTTGAAACTTTATTCCTTAAAGTTAACATTTAATCACTCTATCCACAGATTGTTTTTAGCTTTTTTATTATTAATTTGCTATCGTTATTTATATTATTATTTATAAGGGGAAATCCATGGACATAGGGACATTTATTTTTTTAGGTGTGGTTATTATTGCCGCTTTTTACTTTATGACTATTTATAATAATCTGGTTAGAATCAAGCATAATGTCTCACAAGCCTGGTCTAATATTGATATTCTGCTTAAACAGCGGCATGATGAATTACCCAAATTGGTGGAAGTCTGTAAACAATATATGCAATATGAAGGTTCGGCTCTAGAGAAAATTATAGCTGCTCGTTCGGGTGTTTCACAGGCAAGAGAGGCAGGTGATATTGGGGCGCTGGGTATGGCTGAGGGCCAGTTAAGACTAGGTTTAGGCAGTTTGTTTGCGGTTTCAGAGGCTTATCCAGAACTTAAGGCGAATGAAAACTTCCAACATTTGCAAAGTCGTATTACCGGACTTGAAGATGCGATTGCGGATCGTCGTGAATATTATAATGACAGTGTTAATATCAATAATATACGTATTGAGCAGTTTCCCGATCTAATCGTTGCACGATTTTTTAACTTCAAAGAACAGTCACTCTTGGAATTTGATGAAGAAGAAAAGAAAGATATTGATATGAAATCTCTATTTAGTTGATAAGTCACTGATTAAAAACTTAATTATTGAAAATAATAAATGTTAGAACCTATTAGGCAACAGATAATTTTAGCTGACAGTGTTGGAATTATTATTTTTTTAGTGATTTTAGCGATTATCTGTATGGCCAGTCTCTATGCTATTTTTCGCTATTTTCATCGTTCCAGAGTGATTGATGATACACCTACCTCAAAAATTCGTTCAGCACATCAGGGCTTTGTAGAGCTGGAAGGGGAAGGGCGTTTAATGCAGGGAATGCCGATTATATCACCTTTAAGTAATATGCAATGTCTCTGGTATAGCTATAGCATTGAACGCAAAGTGAGTGAACACAATATAGGTCATGATACTAACCACGCACTCACTAAAAGTCATTGGGAAAAAGTAGATTCAGGAGTTAGTGATAATTTATTTCTACTGGCTGATGAAACAGGTATTTGTGTCGTAGACCCGGAAGAAGCGACAATAACGCCTTCATTTTCAAAAACATGGTACGGTTCACGGGAATTAAGCTTGTCAAATGCTAATTCAGCGGATGCTATCATGGCTCTTTCAAAATCATCCAGTCGCTTTTTTGGCAATAATAATTATAAATATACTGAAAAACGAATTAATGTCGGCGCTGATCTGTATGTGCTTGGTCGTTTTAAAAGTATTGGTGGTCGAAGAGAAAAACTGGATAAATCAGGTGAAGTCAGAGATCTTTTAGCTAAATGGAAAACACGTCCTGAATTTTTGCTCGCACGCTTCGATGAAAATGGGGATGGTGAAATTGATATGCAGGAATGGCAAAAAGTGATGACATCAGCTGAACAGGAAGTTGAAAAAAGTTTCACTGAACGCCTGGTTCAACCGGAAATACATACACTATCAAAGCCTATTGATAGTCGCCGTCCTTTTATAATTTCTGTTGAATCTCAGGAAACCATCTCGAACAAGTATCGATGGTATTCCAGAAGCGGTATGGTTGGTTTTTTCCTGAGCGGAGTTACTTTTGTCTGGGTAATCGGTATACGTCTCAGCCAGTGAGTTCAACTTGACTATGAATGTAACTCATCTGCAGCATCAACCGTATTTTGCAGTAATGTTGCCACAGTCATTGGTCCAACTCCTCCTGGTACAGGGGTAATATAAGCTGCTTTTTCTTTTGCTGTATCAAAGTCAACATCGCCTACTAACTGACCATTGTTCAAACGATTGATACCAACATCAATAACAATGGCGCCTGTTTTAATCCACTCACTATTAACAATACCTGGTTTTCCAACTGCTACAATCAGGATATCGGCGTTATTAACATGGTCAGCAAGATCGTTTGTAAAACGGTGGCAGGTAGTTACTGTGCAGCCCGCTAATAAGAGTTCCAGGCCCATAGGACGACCCACTATATTGGATGCACCAACAATACAGACATTCATACCCTTTATGCTTTGGCCTATAATATCTATTGTTTGATTTAATAACGTCATGATGCCACGAGGAGTGCAGGGGCGTAAAACAGGGATTCGCAATGCCAATCGGCCGATATTATAAGGATGAAATCCATCAACATCTTTATCTGGATTGATTCGTTCAATAATCGTTTCAGAATTTATATGTTCAGGTACTGGCAATTGAACCAAAATACCATCAATTGCATCATTATCATTTAAACTATCAATGAGTGATAATAGTGCCTCCTGAGTTGTTTCTTCAGGAAGATCATGAGCAATTGAATTAATACCGACTCTTTCGCAGGATTGACGTTTATTGCGCACATAGACTTCGGATGCCGGGTCATTACCTACCTTGATCACAGCAAGTCCAGGAATACGCAGACCTTGCTGTAAACGCTTTTCAACGCGAACCTTTAGTTGATCTTTAATATCATTCGCAATTTTTTTGCCGTCTATTATTTGTGCGCTCATGTTATACGATTTTCCAGATTTTAAAGGTTAATGAAGTTTAACGCTTATTTGAACTATTAAATTAATAAAATGTATTTTACTCAAAAAATATGGCGTATAGGAAATTTATTATAATAAATAGGTGAATTAATTTTCATTTAAAAAATATGAAAAAAATACTTGCATTGGGTGCATAAACTCATTAATATACGCACCACTTGATGATTAGTCGCTGTTGAACCGATGAATTAAAAAAGAACTTTTTATTCATTGAAATGTCACAATAACAGATTTACTAAGCATTAATCGGGGTATAGCGCAGTCTGGTAGCGCGCTTGCTTTGGGAGCAAGATGTCGGGAGTTCGAATCTCTCTACCCCGACCAATTATATTACTGAGTCACTTAAATATTTTTAATTAAAGTGGCTTGGCAATAGACTCTGCGCCCGTAGCTCATCTGGATAGAGCATCGGCCTTCTAAGCCGAGGGTAGCAGGTTCGAATCCTGCCGGGCGTACCAATTTGCCTTGTCGGGTTTGTAAACAATCCAGTTTTATCTCTATAACAGCAGTGTTAATAAATTGTTTTTATAGAACTTTGTGGTGAGCGTAGCTCAGTTGGTAGAGCTCAGGATTGTGACTCCTGCGGTCGAGGGTTCGAACCCCTTCGTTCACCCCATTACCTTTTCTTTCTATGTAAAGAGTAAATAAATATCACGCGGATGTGGTGAAATTGGTATACACGCTGGTTTTAGGTACCAGTGGCGCAAGTCGTGAGAGTTCGAGTCTCTCCATCCGCACCATTTATTTTATCTGATGTTGATGCCTCTAGTTTTAACTCACCCTTTATCATTCTGTTCAACGTATCCTCTAATTTACCCTGTTAAATTGCTTTTTTTATATTTATTACTGCTAAGCTCACAAAATTGACCATTTTCTTTATTTCTTTGTTAAAAAATATTAATTATTAACGGTAATATCTTGTATAATGCACAGTTCAGCTATATAGTTTTAATACGCAATATCTATTATTAATGGAAACGTGTTAGAAAAATTTAGCTATATTTATGTAAAACTCATTACCTGTGAGAGTTAGAGTCTCTATTTTTACAGGTAATGAGTTTTTTAAAATTAATTAGATTGTAACGAGGATAAAAAATGCAAGTTTCTGTAGAAACAAAAGAAGGTCTTGAAAGAGAATTAACTGTTGAATTTCCAACATCAGATATCAATGGTGAGGTAAATACTCGTTTACAATCTTTGACAAAAACTGCAAAAATAAATGGCTTCCGTCCTGGTAAGATTCCAATGGCTGTCATTAAGAAACGTTATGGTGGTCAAGTTGAAGCTGAAGTGCTCAATGAAAAATTACAACAAAGTTATTTTGAAGCCGTTAATCAAGAAAAACTAAAGCCTGCGGGCCAACCTACGATTAATATGGTTGAGAATGATGATAAAGATAATATATCTTACACAGCTATATTTGAAGTCTATCCTGAAATTACTCCTGCTTCATTAGAAGGTCAAAGTTTTGAAAAAGCAAATGTAACGATTGGCGACGCTGATATCGATTCAACTGTTGAAAATATTCGTAAACAAAACCAAACATTTATTGAGGTTGATCGCGCTGCTCAGGATGAAGATCAGGTTGTGGTTGATTTTGTTGGTACTATTGACGGTGAAGCATTCAAAGGGAATGAAGGCAAACAGGTGCCAGTCACTTTAGGTCAGGGGCAAATGATTGAAGGATTTGAACAGGGAGTTAAAGGGGCCAAATCAGGTGACAGTCTGACACTGGACCTCAAATTCCCTGGAGATTATCACTACAAAGATGTTGCTGGAAAAGATGTGCAATTCGCTGTTACTGTTTTGGCAATAAAGGAAGCTACACTGCCAGAACTTAATGATGAATTTTACACAAAATTTGGTATTACTGAAGGTGGTATGGATGCATTTCGTGAAGAAGTAAAAAAGAATATGCAACTTGAACTGGATAAGGCAATTGCAGCCAGATTGAAGAATCAGGTTATGGATTCAATTATGGACGTTAATGAAATTACGGTACCCAAATCCCTGGTTGAAGAAGAAGCTAAAAATATGGCTGAGCAAATGCAGTCTCAATACCAGATGGAAACTCAGGGTGATGCTCAATTACAAACCAGTTTATTTGAAGACCAGGCAAAAAAACGAGTTTCACTGGGTATGATCCTTGCCGAATTAGTTAAAGTTAATGAAATTACGGCATCACAAGAAGTCGTTATGGAAAAAATTAACGAAATGGCTGCTACCTATGAGAATCCTCAGGAAGTGATGGATTATTATATGTCTCATAAAGAAAAACTGGCTGAAATAGAGTCATTTGTACTCGAAGAAAAAATTGTAGATTGGGCATGTGAACAAGCGACAGTATCAGATAAAGACTTTACTTTTACTGAATTCATGAATCCAAAAAACGAAGATGAAGCTTAATTTGTTTCCAAGCCTTTAGTTCATTAGTGATGTTTACATCACTAATGAATTATTTAAAAATATATTTGATTAGAATTATTATATAAATTCAAGTTTTAATAACTAGATAATACCTTAAGAAAGGGCTATAACTTAATGATAAATAATGAAATTACTGGTGGTTCTGTGCAGGCTGATGCACTAGGGCTGGTGCCAATGGTTATTGAACAGACATCAAGAGGGGAGCGCTCATTTGATATCTATTCTCGATTATTAAAAGAGCGGGTGATTTTTCTGGTCGGTCAGGTAGAAGATCATATGGCCAACTTAATTGTCGCTCAATTATTATTTCTTGAATCTGAGAACCCGGATAAAGATATCCACCTTTACATCAATTCACCTGGTGGTTCAGTGACTGCTGGTATGTCAATATACGATACTATGCAGTTTATTAAACCTGATGTGAGTACTATGTGTATCGGTCAGGCCGCTAGTATGGGAGCATTATTATTAACCGGTGGTGCTAAAGGTAAACGTTACTGTTTGCCCAATTCTCGTATGATGATCCATCAGCCTTTAGGTGGTTTTCAGGGGCAGGCATCTGATATTGCAATTCATGCTCAGGAAATTCTGACCTTGAAAGATAAACTCAATCATATTATGGCGTCACATACCGGCCAAAATATGGATGTAATTGCCCAGGATACTGACAGGGATAACTTTTTAAGTGCCGATGAAGCGGTTGAATATGGCTTAATTGATGAGGTTATTACACAGCGTAATAATGACTCTAGTGACAGTTCTTCAAGTTAAATTTAAATAAAAATTACTGTTGATAAAGTTTAACTTTAATTAATGATATACCTATAAATGTTGATTTATTAATCAATAAGGCTTATAAATTGTAATTGACTTATTTGCTAAGCGTATGCAGATAAGCACAGTTCAAAGTTAAAACCCTTTGAACTGATACTAACTATATAAATATGGGCTTATAGATACCCTGATATGAGGTTCGTTTTATGAGTGATGATACTCAAAACAAAGATGATAATGGCAAACTGTTGTACTGTTCTTTTTGCGGTAAAAGTCAACATGAAGTCAGAAAATTAATAGCAGGCCCTTCAGTCTTTATCTGTGATGAATGTGTAGAGCTGTGTAATGACATTATCCGTGAAGAAATACAAGAACAGGGTGGCTCTGTACCAGGTAGTAAATTACCTACTCCTCGGGAAATTAATAAGACTTTAGATGAATATGTAATTGGTCAGGCAGCGGCTAAAAAGATCCTTTCCGTTGCTGTTTATAATCATTATAAAAGACTTGAAAGTGGTTATAAGAAAGATGATGTCGAATTATCTAAAAGTAACATTCTTCTGATTGGACCAACGGGCTGTGGCAAAACGCTGCTTGCTGAAACGCTGGCTCGAATGCTTGATGTTCCTTTTACTATTGCAGATGCAACTACTTTGACTGAGGCGGGCTACGTTGGTGAAGATGTTGAGAATATTATCCAAAAACTGTTACAGAAATGTGATTATGATGTAGAAAAAGCGCAAACAGGCATCGTTTATATTGATGAAATTGATAAAATTTCACGTAAATCTGATAACCCATCCATCACTCGTGATGTTTCTGGTGAAGGTGTGCAGCAAGCTCTATTAAAACTTATTGAAGGCACTGTTGCTTCCGTACCTCCTCAGGGAGGGCGTAAACACCCACAACAGGAATTTTTACAAGTTAATACTGCCAATATACTTTTCATATGCGGCGGCGCATTTTCAGGATTGGACAATGTGATTCGCAATCGTTCTGAAAAAGGTGGTATTGGTTTTGGTGCAGAAGTGATTAGTAAAGATGATACAAAATCTTTTGTATCATCTTTTGGTGACTTGCTTGATGGTATTGAACCTGAGGATTTGACTCGTTATGGTCTAATACCTGAATTTGTTGGACGTTTACCGGTTATTGCAACACTGCGTGAACTTGATGAAGATGCACTCGTTAGAATTTTAACAGAACCCAAAAATGCCTTGGCTAAACAGTATAGCAAATTGATTCAGATGGAAGGTGCTGAGTTAGATCTGCGTGAAGAAGCCCTGAGAGCGATTGCTAAAAAAGCAATGGAAAGAAAGACAGGTGCACGTGGCTTACGTTCCATTCTAGAACATAGTTTATTAGATACGATGTATGAATTGCCTTCAATCGATGATGTTGAAACGGTTGTTGTTGATGAGTCAGTGATTGATGGTTTGTCTGAACCAATTCTTATTTATGCCAATGAAGATAAAAAAGCATCGGGTGAATGATATTTCATTAATTTTAAAAAAGGGGCTTTAAGCCCCTTTTTTTTGGTTTGATTGCCTTAATTCAGTCTTATTGACTTGATTAATTAGCCTTAACACCCATATATTGTAACTAGATAGAGTTAAGACTTATCTTTAAATTTTAGCTTATCCTGTTCTATAGTGCGTGTTATATTTACTTAAAGAATCTAAGTTTCGTCATTTAAGTGCTATATTTGAAGTAACCATACTAATACGGACCTGAATTTTAACCTATTAGGTTTTAACTCAGGTTTAGTTAAGTCATTTTAAGAGGGCTCCTTAATGGAGAATGAGAATAAAATTTCTAAGATCACAGATACAACACAAATTTATCCCGTTTTACCTTTAAGAGATGTTGTTGTCTATCCACATATGGTGATACCACTCTATGTTGGACGTGAAAAGTCCATTAATGCGCTTGAAGCAGCAATGGAAGAAGATAAAAAAATTCTGTTGATTGCACAAAAAAATGCCTCTGAAGATGATCCAAAACCAGAAGATATTAATTCGGTTGGCACAATCGCATCTATTCTCAGATTGCTGAAGTTACCTGACGGTACAGTAAAAGTGCTTGTTGAAGGTGATGAGCGTGCTCAGATCGAAAATTTATTCACTTCGGAAGATTATTATACTGCCCAGATTTCAATTTTTGAAAATATTAAAATTGAAGACAGAGAAGCGGATGTTTTAACACGAACTGTAATGAATCAATTTGATCAATACGTAAAAATGAATGATAAAGTGCCGCCTGAGATTTTATCATCTCTTTCAAGTATTGAAGATCCAAGTCGCCTGGCAGATACTATTGCAGCACATATGCCGCTTAAAATTGAAGAAAAACAGGTTATTTTGGAAATTTCAGATGTTCGTGAACGTTTAGAACATTTGTTAGCACAAATGGAATCTGAAATCGATATTCTTCAAGTAGAAAAGCGTATTCGCGGACGTGTTAAGCAACAAATGGAAAAAAGTCAGCGTGAATATTATCTTAATGAGCAAATGAAAGCCATTCAGAAAGAGCTGAACGACATTGATGATGTGCCCAATGAACTGGAAGAAATTGAGAACAAAATTAAAAATTTAGGCCTTTCAGTTGAAGCCAAGAAAAAAGGTATGGCAGAATTAAACAAGTTAAAAATGATGTCGCCTATGTCAGCAGAAGCTTCTGTGGTTAGAAATTATTTAGAATGGCTTACTAATGTACCCTGGAAAAAACGTTCAAAAGTACGACATGATTTAACCAAAGCAGAAGCCATTCTGGAAGAAGATCATTATGGACTTGAAAAGGTTAAAGAACGAATTTTAGAATATCTTGCTGTTCAGCAGCGTATGAAAAAACTTAAAGGGCCTATCTTATGTCTTGTTGGTCCTCCTGGTGTGGGTAAAACATCGTTGGGACAGTCTATTGCCAGAGCTACAAACCGTAAATTTACTCGTATGTCTTTAGGTGGAGTACGGGATGAGGCTGAAATTCGTGGTCATAGACGCACTTATATTGGCTCAATGCCAGGTAAGATTATACAAAATATGTCTAAAGTTGAGGTTAAAAATCCTTTCTTCTTATTAGATGAAATTGATAAAATGGCTATGGATATGAGGGGCGATCCATCTTCGGCGTTACTAGAAGTTTTAGATCCTGAGCAAAATAATACCTTTAATGATCATTATATGGGAGTCGATTATGATTTATCTGAGGTTATGTTTATTGCTACTTCTAATAGTATGAATATACCAGGACCGCTTCTTGATAGAATGGAGGTGATACGTCTTGCAGGTTATACAGAAGATGAAAAGCTAAATATTGTTTCTCGTTATTTGATTCCCAAACAGCTTAAAAATAATGGTTTAAATGGTTCTGAGCTAAGTATTAGCCAAGGCGCTATTCGTGACATAATACGTTATTACACACGTGAAGCAGGTGTGCGTAGTATTGAGCGAGAAGTAGCAAAGATAGCCCGTAAGGTTGTTAAAGAAATCTTGCTTGACAAGAAAACTAAAAAGATTTCTGTTACAAGTCGTAATGTTGAAAAGTATCTAGGAGTACGCCGTTACCGTTATGGAAACGTTGAAGAAGAAGATCAAGTTGGTCAGGTTGTAGGTCTTGCATGGACGGAGGTGGGTGGTGAAATTTTAACCATTGAAACGGCGGTCATGCCAGGAAAAGGGAAAAACAGTGTTACCGGGCAACTCGGTGATGTGATGAAAGAATCTATTCAGGCTGCTATGTCTGTGGTTCGTAGTCGATCAGATGTGCTGGGCATAAGTCATGAAACCTATGAGACTAAAGATATACATATCCATGTTCCTGAAGGAGCCATTCCCAAAGATGGTCCAAGTGCGGGAATTGGTATGTGTACCGCTTTAGTTTCAGCCCTTACTGAAATTCCTGTTAAAGCAGATGTTGCTATGACGGGGGAAATCACTTTAAGGGGAGAAGTTTTGCCTATTGGTGGTCTTAAGGAAAAGCTTCTGGCAGCTTTAAGAAGTGGTATACAAACGGTCGTTATTCCTGAAGAAAATAGAAAGGATCTGGTTGACCTGCCAAAGAATATTGTTTCTAAATTAGATATAAAACCTGTTCAATGGATTGATGAAGTTTTACAAATTGCACTGGTTCATGCGCCAGTGCCAATAAAGGTAACTAAGGAATCGACTAAGGTTAAATCAAGTAAAAAATCTGCATCTATCAGGGCTCATTAAATTTATATTAATTTCTTCTGGATTATTTATAATACAGTTTATATTGTGTATATGTTTATAAATAATTAGGTGTTTTGTTTTTGTAAGATATTGTTTTAGTTGTTTATATTTATTAATAAGTTGATATAAACAACTAAAAGTTTAAAGCTGATTTTTAATTATTTTTCAATATTTTAAAATATTGCTAGATTTTAGTTATAAAGTTTGCTTCAATATGCCTGTATCCATTGTTACACACCATTTTGGTTAATAATTTAAATAATTTTATAGCTGATATCTATTATTATTAAAATCATTAATTTTATGTTCATAGCTATTTTTTATTTGAATATAATTTAATTTGAGCTTAATTTTCTAGATACTAAAAAGGGGATCTTTTGTGAATAAATCTGAATTAATAAACGCTATTGCTGAAAATGCTGACTTACCTAAAGCTCAAGCTGGTCGAGCATTAGATGCAACTATCAAAGCAATTACTGATTCACTAGCAAGCAATGAACCAGTTACGCTAATTGGTTTTGGAACTTTTGAAGTTAGAGAAAGAGCAGCACGTACCGGACGCAATCCACGTACTGGTGAAACTATCCAGATTAAAGCAGCAAAAAATCCTGCATTTAAAGCTGGTAAAGCGTTAAAAGAAGCTGTAAACTAATTCACTTTCTAAAAGACTGAAAATCAAATTTAGTGTGAAAATTTAACAATAAATGTGAATTCAGTTATACAGAAAATATTGGGTGATTAGCTCAGCTGGTCAGAGCACCGCCCTTACAAGGCGGGGGTCATAAGTTCGAATCTTATATCACCCACCATTTAATTCAGCTTTAAATTTTTTATCATCTTAATAATTTGCATCTTATAATGTAATGTTTTTCAAAATGATTATTAATTCTAAACTGGTTTATATGAAGAAATCTGGAGCGGTAGTTCAGCTGGTTAGAATACCTGCCTGTCACGCAGGGGGTCGCGGGTTCGAGTCCCGTCCGTTCCGCCATATTTAAGAAGCGCGTTTTTGACGCGCTTTTTTTTTGTATTTCTTTTTATGTTTAAAGATTTTCAAATTATTCTGTACCTCTTTATAAGTAACGATCATTTATAAAAGGTATGTTGTTATAAAATTACTTCAATGAGATAAATTCATGGTATTACATAGTATCAGGGAAAGAGCAACAGGCTGGTTCGCATGGGTTATTGTTATTTTAATTTCAATTCCTTTTGCTTTATGGGGTATTAATAGTTATATCACGTCCGATGCAAACCCATCTGTTGCAAACGTTGGCGATTACAAAGTGACTGTACAGGAATTTCAAAATGCGGTTCAAAATGAATCTAAGGAATTTAAAGGTCAGATTGATGATGCCCTTATTAAGCAGGTTGTTCTTGAAAAATTAATTAACAATCGTGCTTTGATTAATTTCTTATCTCAATCCGGACTTTCAATCAGTAAAAGTCAAGTTGATAGTGAGATACGTAATGATGCTAATTTCCAGTTAGACGGTCAATTCTCAGAAGAGTTGTACAATCGTTATCTACCCAGTGCATATAGTAAGTCTAATTACCGCAATTCAATGGCCACTCAATTATTATTAGAACAATTTTCAGATGGAATTAATAGCTCATCATTTGTTTCAGATAATGAAGTTAAACGTGTTATTCAATTAATTAAACAAAAAAGAGATATCAGTTATACTGTTATTAAAGCAGAAGATTTTGCCAATGCGGTGACAGTCACAGAAGAAGAGATAAAAAATTATTATCAAAACTTCCAGAATCAGTTTAGCAACCCAGAGCAGATCAAATTAGCTTATCTTGAAATTTCACGTAAAGATTTAGCGAAAGATGTGCAAGTGACTGATGAGCAAATAAATAAGTATTATCAGGACAATCTGCCTCAATATACTCAGCCAGAACGTCGTAAAGCCAGCCATATTTTATTTACCTTACCTACTGATGCTGATACAGATACAAAAGATAAAACCAAGGAAGAAGCACAAAATGTCTTAGACAAAATTAATAGTGGTTCTGATTTTTCTGAAATGGCAAAAGAACATTCACAAGATCCTGGTTCTGCTGACAATGGTGGTGATCTCGGTTTCTTTGCAAAGGGGGAAATGGTTCCTGCTTTTGAACAAAGCGCATTTTCTTTAAATCCTGGTGATATCTCCGATCTGGTTGAATCATCATTTGGTTTTCATATTATTAAATTGACCTCTATTGAAGGTGGGAAATCAAAACCACTTGATACTGTAAAAGATAAAATTATTGAATCTATTCAGTTTGATTCCGTTGAGAATAGTTATTTTGAAAAAGTTGAGTCGATGCAGACCATAGCCTATGAACAACCCGATTCATTAGAACCCGTAGCTGCAGAGCTTAATTTAGCAACTAAAGAAAGTGAATTTATCACTGCGGCTGGTGGGAGTGGTATCTTTTCCAATACAAAGTTACTTAATATTGCTTTTGGTGAAACAGTTCTTGAAGAAGGCAATAATAGCGATCTGATTGAATTAGGTAACGATCATGTTGCTGTTATTCGACTCATTGAGAGAATACCTGCAAATACTAAACCTTTAGATGAAGTAAAAACTATCATTGAAACGCGCTTAAAACAGGATTCACTGACCGATAAGGCACAGGAAAAGGCAACACAATTTATAACGCTTCTTACTGATGGTACTTCACTGGAGCAACTGTCACAGGATAATTCATTAATCGTTGAGAACTCTGGTGCTATTGATCGACAGAATATGAATATGCCTGGTGAAATAATGCGTAAAGCATTTACTATGCCTCGTGAAATGAAATATGCCACCACTAAAATGATGAATGGTGATGTTGCTATCATTGCTATTAAGTCAATAGAAGATGGTGATAGTGGCGATCAAGCCTTGTTTGATAGTATAAAAACAGCACTATTACAAAATAAGGGCAATATGGAAACCTCTTTATCTGTGTTACAAATCCGCGCAGGCTCTGAAATTGTAATTAATACACAACTTTTAAATGAGCAGGAATAAACCACATAAACGTTTTTAATATTAATTAAAGAAGCATAAAAAAAGCCGACAGATTAGTCGGCTTTTTTTATGCTCAGGTATAATGATGTTATAAAAAATTATAAATAAACCTGTTAATCATCTGCTTTATTTAAAGTGCCCATACCTATGTGGTTATATCCAGAATCAACATAGATGTTTTCTCCGGTAATGCCAGCAGCTAAATCTGAGCATAAGAAAGCAGCAGTGTTGCCTACATCATCAACTGTCACATTGCGTCTTAATGGTGCATTTTCTTCTACATGAGTGAGCATCTTACGAAAGTCACTAATCCCGGCGGCTGCAAGTGTTCTAATAGGGCCGGCAGAGATAGAATTAACACGAATACCATCAGGACCTAGTGATTCGGACATATATCGTACATTTGCTTCAAGACTTGCTTTAGCCAGTCCCATAACATTGTAATTTGGCATAATACGTTCTGAACCCAGATAAGATAAAGTGAGTAAAGCACCATTTTGTCCTTCCATCATATTACGACCTGCTTTGGCCAGTGCGGCAAAACTGTATGAACTAATTTCATGTGCTGTAATGAATCCATCTCGTGTAACACTGTCCAGGTATTCTCCACTGAGTTCTTCTCGTGGTGCAAAGGCGACAGAATGAATGATAATATCCAGATGATCCCAGAAGTTATCAAGATCTTCAAATACTTTCTCAATTTGAGTATCATCAGAGACATCACAGGGAAGTACAATGTCTGAATCACATTCAGCAGCAAGCTTTTCCACACGGCTTTTTAACTTTTCATTTTGGTAAGTGAATGCAAGCTCAGCCCCTTCACGTTTCATTGCCTGAGCAATTCCCCAGGCAATTGAACGATTACTGGCAAGACCAACTATAAGCGCGCGCTTACCCTGCATAAATCCCATGTTTGACTCCTTAAAAAGTACTAGTATATTTTAATATCATCGTTCTACAATTAAATAAAACGAAAAATAGTTATTTTATTGTTTTCTGCTATTGAGCAAAGATTATACAACAATGTTTGAGTTGTATATTCTTAGTGGTTACAACAGGGTAAGAGCATTATAAATGCTGCCCTAATAAAATTTCAGCCCTGAAATTATCATCCAGAGCAGCTAATTTACGCTTTCGCTTAAGG
>JAHXHI010000295.1 GCA_025656775.1 gamma proteobacterium symbiont of Bathyaustriella thionipta | reverse complement strand
ACTGGATGTTTAATGTGGATGGTGCCCGAAGTAAGTTGAATCGGGCATATGAAAAGTTAATCGGTCAAAATTAATGTGTTTAGGTACTAGGGCTGTGCTTGAGTATTTAGAAAATCACAAAAAAAAAGATGTAACCAAAGCATTAAACATGATTTATGCTCATGAAGATTCATCTTTAGATGATGAGTTAAAATCAATGCAAATAAAGTCATTACCAAAGGAAAAGTGGTAATGAAAAAAGGGGATATTTGGTGGGCATCACTTGATGAACCTATTGGCTCTGAGCCAGGTTATCGTCGCCCTGTAATAATCATATCATCAAACGACTTTAACAGAAGCCAAATAAGAACAGTTATTGTCGCTATTATCACTTCTAATTTGTGTTTAGCAGATGCTCCTGGAAACTTTAAACTCAGCAAAAAAAGTACTGCAACAGACCGTGATTCTGTGGTGAATATTTCACAACTAATGACGCTTGATAAGTCATTTTTAACTGAACATATAGGAAAATTATCAAGAAAACAACTTAATTTCTTGGATGAAAGTCTAAAATTAGTACTAAAACTCTGAAAAGAATATAACCCAAAAATGCATCGGAGGCGAGACTTCCCCCGATAAAATGGGCACCTTCTACTAACAAAGGAGTCCACAAAATGCCCAAAACAACCAAGCCGAAACGCACCTGGCAATATGGAAAAGAGTTTCTGGATAGAGGATACAACGTAGTGTCTGAAGCACATCAAAAGGAACTTGGCCTTTACATTATGCCATCGACATTGCTGATCAAATTAATGTACTTTTAGATCAAGGTGTTCCAGGAAAAATATTGCTGTTGTTGGCCATTCCCGTGGTGCCTTCACGGCATTAATGATACGACCTTGAGTGGATGCTCACTGCGTTCGCTCTAGTTACCATAACGTTATGCAATAAAATAAAAAACCAGTACAAGAGAGTATCCCTATTTAATTTAAGATAGCTCTAGATTGAATGCTTTAGGGCTTCCATACAAATCGGTCATAAGCAATTTTGAAAAGTTTTAAATAATCCAAACAGGAGTTAAATAATGCATGTAAAAACAATTATCTGGAAAAAGCTGTTTTTTCTTTTCGTCGTGCAGTTTTTGTCGGTACAGGCTTTTGCCGATTGCCCTGCTGCCGTTAGCTTTCTGAGTTACCCATCTCTTTTCTTAACCCATCGCCCAATCATGGCAGCGACAGGATCTCGGGGAATATGATGACTATTGTTGATACAGTTTCATTATTCGTAATTATGTTGACCCTGGCATTAATTCCGAGCACAAGCGTTGGACTGGTGATTACTCGATCAGTAACAAATGGCATTGCTAATGGTATGGCTGTGTGTCTGGGTATTGTCCTTGGGGATATAATATTTATTTTGCTGTTCATACTTGGCCTGTCAGTATTGGCAGAATCAATGGGCTGGTTATTTCTAACAATAAAATATATGGGGGCCGCTTACCTTATCTGGTTTGGTTATACTTTATTGGTATCTAAAAGAAAAACAACAGTCACTGTGAGTAAGATGAAAGAAAAAGGCGATCTCATAAGCAGTTTCTTGGCAGGATTCTTGTTAACTCTCGGCGATATAAAAGCGATATTTTTCTATTTAAGTGTGTTTCCAGTATTTGTAAACTTAGAGGCACTCAAACTAACGGATGTCCTGATAATTGTGCTTGTAACAATTTTTACTGTCGGCGGAGTTAAAGTGTTTTATGCTGTTTCTGCACGAAAAATTGCCTTGATGTCAAAAGGCTTAAAGCTGGAAAATGCAACTAAAAAAGCAGCAGGTACTTTTTTGCTTGGTGCGGGCAACTATTTATTTGCCAAAGCCTGAAAATCAAAACTCTCATTACCACCACTCACTTGATAATACCCATAAGGACACGGTTTCAAGTATTAATAAAACTGCCAGTTATCCCAGCTTTTAACATTGGCTTATTGACGCCAATAATCATTCACACAAAATGGTTTAGTGTTACCGGGTTGATAAAGGCCTGATTAGATAAGACTGACAAGATAGATAATGATGCTGGTAATCAATGCAATTAATAGTGATCTTACTCCAGCCCATAACCAAAAGCTGTTGCTGATATTTCCTGTGAATACGCCAAGAAAGAAAATCAGAATAAAAGCAACCACTACAGATGTTTCTATAGGATAAGTGATTAGTTCGGGCTGCCATTGTGCCAATGCCAATGGGGACATAATTATCAATGCAAAAATCAAAGGTGCAAGACCGTTGACCACAGCAATAATAAAAGGCATAAAACGTGCTGCCTGGCCATAAGCAGAATCCTGTAAATCAGCAAGCATGGCACTCTCAAGTTCTTGTAATTCCTGTTTCTTCTCCGCGGATTCACTGAGGTAAGCACTACTAATACCACTGACTGACAGCGCAATCGCAGCACCCATGCACGCTGTAATAACCATATGCAATGATACATCACCGTTATTAACATAAAATCCCATTAGTAATCCCAGCATGGTGAGTGCACCATCGAAACCATTGACCACAAAGTAGCGACGAGCAATTAGATTAGAGCGGGAAATATTAAATAATAGCTGAAACTGGTTAAGCATTGGTCTGCGTAGATGAACTCTCTGAATCATCCACTCCAATCACATCCACTTCGTCAATACTATGAATGGATCCTCCCATGGAGGTTATCGCATCAGAAACATCGTTAAAAGGAATGCTTTCAGATTCGACAATAATAATGACGGTCTCAGTCTTTTCATCAACTTCAAGCACTTTTAAATTAAAGCGACACCCAGGACATTTTTCGGCCAGTTGTATTGAAAATTCAAGCCCGTTGGGTGAGTGTGGTTTTAGAATATCCAGCATGATCCGCTGTACTTTTACCATGATTATATTGCTCTATTGTTTGGCTTGAAAGAAAACAAGTCTGTTAATATGATCATTGCTATTAGCAGAGGCGTATTAAAAGCGTTCTGATTTAAATTTTGAGTGCTTTATCTCCAGGTCCAGCAAAAAACCAGGCAATCAGGCCAAGAACAGGCAGAACAAGTACAATAACAATCCATAGCAATTTCATGCCCGTTGATTCAGCACTTTTTGCAATTTTGAAGAGAGCAAAAATATCCGCTAATAATATTATGAGACCTAAAATGCCATTGGTTTGCATCGATTTGACTCCAAAGGGAAAGTGATGTTTATTATGTGGGCGTTTATTAAATAATTACGATATCAATATCTATAAATTAATACAAGGCTTCAATAGATGTGCCAGAAAAAATCGGTGAACCCACTTAAAACGCCTGATAACTCTGACAATTCAAAAACCGTTATAATCTAGTCATAGCAAGGGTTAACGAAAAAAACCGGTTTTAACTTCAACATTTATCAGAGAAGCATGGATGTGCTTCAGGAAAGATAGAAATTTATTTCTTAGGGCTCCTTATCCTGTATAATAGCGCATACTTTATTATAAAATAACTTTACGGATGAAACTATGAAATGGTGTCGCGCAGAGCTTGCACTTTATCTTATTATCAGCATTTTAGGTATTGCTAGTATGATCACTGCATGCGGGCAAAAAGGCCCGCTGTATTTACCCGCAGAAAAAAATACACTGGAACAAAGCAGATAACGAACTCACTGATGGATTATTTTAACTATAAGAATGGATACTTAATGGCCGAGGAAAATGATGTTGCTAAATTGGCAAATCATTACGGAACACCGCTTTACATCTATTCCCGTGCCACTTTTGAGCGTCATTGGCATGCTTTTGACAGGGCACTGGGAGATCATGAACACCTGATTTGTTATGCAGTAAAGGCAAACTCCAATCTGGGGGTACTGAACCTTCTGGCACGATTGGGCAGTGGTTTTGATATTGTTTCTATCGGTGAACTGGAGCGAGTTTTAACTGCTGGCGGCTCACCTGAGAAGATCGTTTTTTCGGGTGTAGGTAAACGCCATGATGAAATTAAGCGTGCTTTAGAAGTGGGTATTCATTGTTTTAATCTGGAATCTGAAGCTGAAATTGAGCGTATTAATGACATCGCAAGTGAGATGGATATCATTGCACCCGTTTCAATTCGGGTCAATCCTGATGTCGATGCCAGGACTCACCCTTATATTTCCACGGGGCTTAAATCGAATAAATTTGGTATAGCCATTGAAAATGCCCGTGCAGTCTACCAGCGTATCAGTCGATTATCTCACCTGAAAATTGTGGGTGTTGATTGTCATATTGGTTCTCAACTATTGGAGATCGTCCCCTTTATTGATGCCCTTAAGCGGGTACTTGTACTGGTTGATGACTTGCGTAAAGACGGTATTAAATTACAGCATCTTGATTTAGGCGGTGGTTTAGGTATTCCTTATCGTGATGAAAAACCCCCGACACCAGCAGAATATGCATCAGCCATTAAAGAAGTGATGGCCGGTCGTTTATTCAAGGTTATTTTAGAACCCGGACGGGCCATTGCAGGTAATGCCGGTATTCTGGTAACCCGTGTTGAGTTTCTCAAGCATACAGATGAAAAAGACGGCAAAAACTTTGCCATTATTGATGCCGCTATGAATGACTTAATGCGTCCTACCTTGTATCAGGCATGGCAGGATGTATTGCCTGTTGTAGAAAAGACAAAAGGCACTGAGACGGGGGATGAAACGCCGGAGCGGCGCTATGATCTGGTTGGCCCCATTTGTGAAACCGGTGATTTTCTGGCTAAAGATCGTACCCTGGCCATTAAAGCCAACGATCTGCTGGCGATTCGTTCTGCAGGGGCCTATGGTTTTTCTATGAGTTCAAATTATAACTCACGCCCAAGGGCTGCTGAGGTCATGGTTGATGGTGAGCAGCACTTTATTGTTCGTGAAAGAGAATCTCTGAACTCATTATTTCAGGGTGAATCAGTATTACCCTGAATACCTGACTTATGAGTAAAACACATCAATATAAAATGACTAATGATTCTGACTGCCCTTGTCAGTCGGGCCTGTCATTCCAGAAATGCTGTCAACGTTTTCTGGACAAGTCATCAGAACAATACCCTGAAACCGCAGAACAGCTGATGCGCTCACGTTATTGTGCCTTCGTGTTAAAGGATATGGATTACATACTGAACAGCTGGCATCCGGATTTTCGGCCGAACCGGGTTGAGTTGTCAGGTTCAGATAACCACTGGATAGGCTTAAAAATTAAGTCCGCACAACGGGGACAAAAAGACGATGTCACAGGAAAAGTACACTTTATTGCCCGTTTTAAAATTAACGGCAAGGCACATAAACTGGAAGAAAACTCATTTTTTGAAAAAATAAATAGTCGTTGGTGCTACGTAAAAGGAGACATTAGCGAAAATGTCCTGAACTCGGGCAACACCAAAAAACGCTGAATAAGCATAAAATCAGATAAAAAATTTGACAAAAACTTCATAATTGATAAATTAGGCACTTACCTTTCTTTTTTCCTTTATTTATTGATATTTAAGAGTTTTCTATATGTTTAACATTAAAAATTTAATTATTCTATGCATTTCCATGACAATTGCCGCATTTATTAGTCTGACTATTACACAAGCTACTGAATTAGCAGGCTTAGCTGCATTTTTATTGAATGGTTTTCTAGCCCTGATTCTTATGTTGCTACTTCAAAGCATCAAAACACAATCAATTACAAAATACTTTACCGATCGAAAAGCAGCAAGAGCTGCTGCAAAACAGGTGAGTCAGTCAGTTTCTGATCCAAATCGTGAAACAGGTACGGTAAAATGGTTCGACAGTAATAAAGGTTATGGTTTTATTACCCGCTCCATGGGCGAAGACATTTTTGTTCATTTTCGTTCAATTAAAGGTAATGGTTATCGTTCCCTTTATGAAGGCCAGTCTGTTGAGTTTTTGGTTACCAATGGTACTAAAGGGCCGCAAGCCGAAGATATTCATATTGTTAAATAGTAATCATTTTTTTATAAAAAACGATTGCTGAAAAATAATGCTGATAAATACCGAGTTTCTAATAGCTACTGTTACATTCGGGCTTTTCTTTGGCTACCATTTGTGGCATTTTTTTCAGATTAAACACAGTCCGTTATCCACTTCAACGGGCTTTAATAATAAAGCCCGTTCTATCTGGATCAAACATGTTCGTGAGAATGCTCTGGATATCCTGGCGATTCAAACACTGCGTAACTGGACGATGGCCGCCACTTTTTTAGCATCGACGGCTCTACTTCTTGCATTGGCTCTTCTTAATTTTGCACTGACGACAGATGGTCTCAATGAAATTGCACATGAATTTAATTTTCTGGGTTCCCAATCGCATCACATGCTATTAATCAAGGCGCTATTTTTAACCGCTGATTTTATGTTTGGCTTTATTTCATTTGTTCTGGCTGTCCGATATTACAATCATGCTTCTTTTTTAATTAATATTCCTGAAAATTACCATTTGTCGATTAATTCTGAAAGTGATATTACTGCTATTAACCAGGGTGCATTTTGTTATAACCTGGGTATGCGTGCGTACTACTTCTCAATTCCATTAATTTTTTGGATGTTAGGTCCAGCGTGGATGTTATTATGCGCACTTATTGTTACTTTTGTTGTCTATAAGCTTGATCATGGAATTTAAGCAATAACATCACAGGAAAAAACATGAAAAAAACGCTGCTATTTTCAACTTTATTATTACTATCATCTCTTGTCTCAGCTGAAGAAGAAAACAGTACCTGGGAAGAAGTTGGCGAAAGTATAAAAAATACCTCCAGTCAAACCTGGGATGCAACCAAAAGTACGTCTAAAAAAGCCTGGGAAGCAACCAAAGAAGGTTCTGGTCAGGCCTGGGAAGCAACTAAAGAAGGCTCTGCTGAGGCCTGGGGTGCAACCAAAGAAGGCTCTGGTGAGGCCTGGGAAGCAACCAAAGAAGGTTCTGGTGAAGCCTGGGAAGCAACTAAAGAGTTCTCTAGCGACACCTGGGGAAAAACAAAAAATGCTGTGTCAGATTAATCTGCCCGCTTATTATGCTTATTTTGTAACCCCCCCCCCCCCGAAAAATACCATTATAGTGCCCATTGATAATTAACTGTTTTTCTCTTTTTCAATGGAGAGGGGAAATTTATAAATAAGCGCTTTTATTGCACTTTGTGAAATATCATCCTATATTGAAAATATCGTTTACCAATAATAGATATTGATATGCATCAGGATGAACTTATACAGCACGTTATTTTTAATTGGGATCCCTTCTGGGTTTCAACGATAATTTTTATTGCGACTTATTTAGTAGTTATCAGTGAAAAAGTAAATCGCGCAATTATTGCCCTGCTGGGTGCCTCTTTAATGATTATGCTGGGTATTCTTACTCAGGAAGCCGCTATTCAGGGCGTTGACTTCAATACGATAGGCCTGCTGACAGGAATGATGGTGATTGTCGCCATTACCCAGCGAAGTGGTATCTTTCAGTATATTGCCATCTGGTCAGCTAAGAAAGTAAAGGCATCGCCATGGGGTATTATGCTGATGCTGTCTGTAGTAACGGCCATCTTTTCAGCTTTGCTTGATAACGTCACCACCGTCTTATTAATTGCTCCCATTACGTTATTAATAACTCAGGAACTAAAAATTACACCTTTCCCTTTTTTATTTTCTGAAATATTTGCCTCAAATATTGGTGGTGCCTCAACCCTGATTGGTGATCCGCCTAATATTATGATTGGCTCAGCAGTCGGCTTGGGCTTTAATGATTTTGTTTATAATCTGGCACCGATTACTGTGATTGTCATGATTGTTAATCTGGGACTTATTTATCTTATCTGGGGCAGAAAACTCCAGGCATCAGATGATACTCGTCAGCATGTCATGAGCTTTGATGAACGCCAGGCATTAAAAGATATTCCATTATTAAAACGCGCCCTGTTTGTATTATTTCTGGTGTTAACCCTTTTTATAAATGCACATTCTTTAAATCTGGAGTCGGCCACTATTGCCATGGGCGGTGCCGCACTGTTAATGTTATTGGATAATATTGGTCAGACTGCACACGCTCAATCAGTCAATGTTGATAAATGCTTCAAAGAAGCTGAGTGGATCACAATCTTCTTTTTTGTCGGTCTGTTTATTGTGGTGGCTGGCGTCGAGCATTCTGGAGTACTGGAGCTGCTAGCAGAAAAAATGCTGCACATGACCGGTGGTGATTTTAATACCAACGCTTTAACTATTTTATGGATGTCGGCTGTTATTTCGGCTCTGGTGGATAATATTCCTTTTGTTGCCACCATGATCCCCATGATTAAATCAATGGCCCCCGTTTTTGGCGGAGCTGAAGGCTTAATGCCTCTTTGGTGGTCACTGGCGTTAGGTGCCTGTCTGGGAGGCAATGGTTCACTTATTGGAGCTAGTGCTAATCTAATTGTTGCCGGCTATGCCGAACGAGCAGGTTTTCCAATTACATTTTTAAAATTTATGGCTTATGCTTTTCCGCTGATGCTCATTAGTATTGCGATAAGTCATTTTTATATTATCTGGCGCTTTCTTTAGGATAAATCAATGGAATTAAACGCTGATATAAATGAGATTATTGTGCCAACCGGCACAGTAAAAGATGGTGATACAGTTAAGGCTATGTTTGAGTCGTGTATTAAATACAATGTGCCGGCCTTACCCTTTCGTGATCATGAAGGATTAATTCGCGGCTTTGTCTCATTAAAGCAGGTAATGGGGCAGGATTGTCTACCTAATTATTTAGTTGAACTTGCTGGAATTTTACATAATGATATGAATTGCACCAGCCAGGCAATGGAAAAAATTCATACGTTATTTTGCAAACCTGTTAATGATTATGTCGAAAAGCCTATTCAATTTGTAACTTCTGATACCATTCTAATTCGAGTGGTTGCCTTAATGGAAGAACATAATAGTGATTTTTTATTTGTTGCTGATGGTCAGGATAAACCTCGTTGTGATTATAAGGGGATTATTACTCGCTTATCGGTGGCAAAAAAAATGTTACAAATTGAAAGAGAGAAGGCTCTCAATTGCAGCGGATAAATTAAGCATGCTTAATAATAAAATACATATACTCCTGTTCTGTTCCATTGGGCATGACATGTCTATTGATTTCAGAGTATTCAAGTGTCATATCACCAGTTAATTCCTCTCTCATTTTTTTTTCGTCATACTGAACAATATCAAGCCCGCTACAGGTTTTGGGTCCATTAAGTGAAAATGTCCCGATTATTGCACGGCCATTTTTGGATAAACACTTTTCTAAAGTCGTCATATATTTTTTTCGATCCTGTGCCTTAGTTAAAAAGTGAAATACGGCACGATCATGCCAGATAGCATAGGATTGATTAAAGGAATTTTTGGTCATATCACGGCACAGATAATCAGGTATATCCGCTTTATCTGACAGGCGATTTTTGATAGCAGCCTACTTTATTTATGATCTGTCGTTTTATAGATGTTTTCCCAATGTTCTTTGCTTGTACTCATAAAATTAGACCTTGGATGATATGGGATGTTTTAAGAATTAATTCAGTGTTCAAAAATCATCGACGGGCCATTAATAAGTAACGGCTGTCGTATGCCATTTGAAAACACGATGTGGATAATTTAAATATAAGTACTATTATTAATATAGAGCTTTAAATTTTTATTTTGTTGTTTTGATATTATTCACGATATAGAAAATTTTTTATGGGATTTTTCGATGAACAAATCTCAAATGTCGATCAATATTGTTATTAGCACTTTGTTATTAATCGGTGTAATTACCCTGCTTACGCTGATAGTTTCCTCTTCCTATGCTGCATCCCCACAAGCTATAGCAGCGTTGTCAAATAATCCCTTGTTGGCATACGCGCCTGATTCTATTTTAGTTAAGTTTAAAGCATTTGCCTCACCCGCCCAAAAGCGCAATGTTCGTGCATTTGTCAATGGGGAAAAAATGCGTGGCTACAGGCTGGTTGAAGGTCTTGAACATATCCAGCTGAGCAGAGGAAAAAACGTTGCAAGGACCATTGAGTCCCTCAGCCAGCAGCCTTTTGTAGAGTATGCAGAACCCAATTACGTGCGACATGCAAATACCAATGACACTTTCTATAATTATCAGTGGGGACTCAACAATACTGGACAGGATATTCTGGGTGTCATAGGCACCAATAATGCCGATATTGCTGCAGAAGCGGCCTGGACTATGAGTACGGGTAATCCGGATTTTGTCATTGCAGTGATTGATAGTGGTGTGGAGTATACTCATGAAGATCTGGCTGCTAATATTTGGCTAAATTCCGGTGAAATCCCTGACAATGGTGTTGATGATGATGATAACGGTTATATCGATGATATCTATGGCTGGGATTTCTTTAGTAATGATAATGACCCAATGGATAAGTTTCATGGTACTCATGTAGCAGGTACTATCTGTGCAGAAGCTAATAATGGAATTGGTGTAAGCGGTGTGGCATGGCAGTGCAAGATCATGGCACTGCGTTTTATCGGCCCAGATGGTGGCTTTACCGATGATGCAATTGCTGCATTGAACTATGCTGTTGATATGGGTGTAAAGCTTTCCAATAACAGCTGGGGTGGGGGTGGTTACTCGCAAAGTCTTTATGATGCCATTGAGAATGCCGGAATGAATGGACACTTATTTGTTGCTGCTGCAGGTAATGACGGTGAGAATACCGACGCCATTCCTCATTATCCATCTGCTTATAATCTGGATAATATTATTTCTGTTGCAGCGATAGACAATCAGGATCAACTGGCAGGCTTTTCTAATTACGGGGCTAATTCAGTTGATGTGGGTGCCCCGGGAGTGAATATTGCCAGCACTATGTTGTCCGTTTATTACTGGGGTAGTGGTACCTCCATGGCCGCGCCGCATGTCACGGGCATTGCTGCCTTGCTCTATGACAGCCATCCTGACTGGACCCCTCTTCAGGTCAGAGATCGCATTTACAATACGGTACGTCCCATTGATGCACTTAATGGCATAACAACGACAAATGGTGTCGTCAACGCATATCATGCACTGCTGGAACCAATCCCCCCACCTGATGCGCTGTCTGCCCTTATTTTATTGCTGTTACTTTGATTGATTCAATTTAATATATTAACCTGCAATACGGGAGGAGAGCATTACATCAGGTTAATTAACTTTTCTGTTGTTGCACAGTTTGCACAACCGCTACCTGATACTTTTACATCAAACATTGTCTCCTCCTGAATTGAAGTTATCGTGCCAGTTGAATGGATCTTAAAGGATTAAATTAAAAAACCAGCCGACACAGATTATAGAAATGGTTAAAATGACCGTAAATAAAAGCAAAGCCTGCCATTTGATCACTTTTCTCAAGATTAATAATTCCGGTAGAGAGATGGCTGCAATACTCATCATAAAAGCCAAAGTAGTGCCAATAGCGACGCCTTTAATGAGCATGGCTTCTGCCAGAGGTATCACACCAACAGCATTAGAATAAAGTGGTACACCAAAAATGACAGCCATTGGGACAGCCAAAAAATTATCTTTGTCGGCCAGATTTTCCGCCCATTGCTGTGGAAAATAGCCATGAAACAGGGCGCCGGCAGCGACGCCGATAAGCACCCATTTCCAGATCCGGGTAACAATTTCCTTTACTTCGGACTGGGCATATCGGTGTTGCGATGCCAGAGAGTTATCCTGAGGTAATTGCGGTGCCTGCCCCATCTGTATTTTCCAGACATAATCTTCAACCCATCGTTCCGGGCGAAATTTTTCAATAAGAATCCCGCCAAAAAATGCCACGACTAAACCTGAAAGGACATAGAGCGCTGTAATTTTCCAGCCCACTATGCCCAGCAGCATGACCACCGCGATTTCATTAATCATGGGACTGGCAATTAAAAAAGAGAAGGTGACGCCAAGCGGAATTCCGGCTTCAACAAAGCCAATAAATAGCGGCACGGATGAGCATGAACAAAATGGCGTGACAGCGCCTAAAATGATTGCCAGTAAACGGGCTAATAGTTTAGATTTACCTTTAACATAGTGGCGGACTTTTTCTGCGGATAAAAAAGAACGAAACAAACCCATGACATAAATGACAACTACCAGCATAAAAAAAATTTTGCTGACATCCATAATAAAGAAATGCAGACTCTCTGAAAAGTGATTGTCAGGTTCCAGAGCCAGGAGCTGGTAAACAATCAGATCAGCAAACCCCGTAAACATTTTTTATTCCTTTGCTCTTATGAGTGATTATTTATAAATATTGAAATGCTCTAAGCATTGTTAAATAAAGATTATACCTTACTATATATGTTTGACCATATATATGGTTTAGCGTATATTGTAATGCATGAATCTTAATAATGAAACCTTTTTTAAAATGTTATCGGACAACACACGCTTAAGGGCGCTGATGCTGATGCAGAGAATGGGTGAACTCTGTGTGTGTGAATTAACTCAAACCTTAAGTTTATCTCAACCAAAAATTTCCCGTCATCTGGCGCAATTAAGGGAGTATGAGATAGTCGGCACTCGTCGTGAAGGCCAATGGATGTATTATCGGATAAATCCTGAATTACCCGTATGGGCATTGGCTGTTTTGCAGCAAACGCTTGCTGGAATAGGTAGTTCGGGTCAATTTTATACTGATTTTATATCTTTGGATGGTATGAAAAACAAACAAATGCAACAGACTGTCGTTAAATAAATTAAGCGGGCTAAATATTGAAATAATTCCTCTTAAGTATTTAGTAAGTGGCTTTTCTCCTTCTTGTTATGAGTTAATGTCTTGCAAGGGATTGATTTGTACGAAATGTGTCGGCGTTATCTGACTGAGATACACCTTGTTATTATGTCGTTTTTAAAACAGCGTAGTGGTGAACTACATAGTTTTTAGGTAAAAAATACGGTCTTTACCTACTTATTATAAAGCACCAATTGAAATAGCATTAACCCTCAAAGGAACGTCATTGTTGAAAATGATAAAAAATGGAATAACCATTTACTGAACGTTCTCTTTTCTAAACCAAATAATAAATAAAACCAGTATACTGGGGGTTGATTAAGATGAAGGTAAATAAGAATAAAATAGTATTGGTGTGTATACCGGTACTGTTAAGCACACAGGTGGCCCATGCTGTCCCTGTTCCGGGAGGAACTCTGGATCCGTTGACCATACCCAAATATGTGACACCACTGGTGATTCCACCGGTAATGAACAATGCTCGTCTAAATAAAAAAGGGGGCAAAGAGTACGATATTGCTGTGCGTCAATTCAAGCAGCAGATCTTACCTGGCGGTATCTGGGATAAGCTCAGCGGACGCAGCGATGGTTTTCCAGCAACCACCATCTGGAGTTATGGTCCAAAATCTGATCCCGTACCTGATTCATCAGAAGATCTCGGTACTGAGCCCGGTGTAGCGCCAGCGACCAACTCTCAATTCAACTACCCCGCTTATACCATTGAAAACACCAAGGACCAGAACACGACTGTTAACTGGATTAATGATCTGGTGGATGACAACGGTGATGCACTGCCTCACCTGTTTGCCGTGGATCAGTCCCTGCACTGGGCCAACCCGCTGGCAGATTGTAGTAGTGGTGAAGTCCGTACCGACTGTATGGGTATCTCTGCATTACCTTATGAGGGCCCAGTCCCTATGGTGACACACGTACATGGTGCCCATGTAGGTGCTTCCGGTGATGGTTATACCGAAGCGTGGTGGTTACCTGATGCAGAAAATATCGAATGTGTGGAAAGAGAGAAAGATCCGGTCACCGGAATTGCCAGCGGTGCATTGAAGACAACACCAACAGGCCTGGATGAAGCCACCGGTATATGGAATGTTGCCTGTGAAGGCGGTATTGCTAATCAGCTGACGAATAAAAAAGGTAAAATTGTTCATCATACCAATAACCCTGAACTTGACAATGCCGGACCGGGTGTTGCCAGAATGGGCTATCCAAATGATCAGCCTTCTACCACGCTCTGGTATCATGACCATTCTCTGGGTATGACACGTCTTAATGTCATGGCTGGTCCTGCCGGCTTCTGGCTGATTCGTGATTCACAGGGCGTTGGCGGTGAGACTGGTCTGACTGCAGGTTCCATCCTGCCTGCTCCAGCTCCAGTTGCCGGTGAAGATCTGGTTGAAACCAATGTGGCTGGCCGCCATAAGTATCGTGAAATCCCAATTGTTATCCAGGGCCGTTCATTCAATACCGATGGCTCTTTGTTCTATCCTGATAATCGTGCTTTCTTTGAAGGCTTGAATGTTGCGGGTACAGATGCAAACGGTGGTCAGTTCGGAAAGGGGGCGGGTGAACTGCAGATTGATATGGATCCGGCGACCTCAGATATTGCTCCCATCTGGAACACTGAAGCCTTCTTTAACACCATGGTGGTAAATGGTGTGACCTGGCCCAAGCTGGAAGTCGCGCCGGCCATTTATCGCTTCCGTTTACTCAATGGCAGTAATTCACGCTTTATCAATCTGGCAATGCCTGTGACGGATGCCGCAGGTAACCAGGTTTTTGTCAAACGTACGGTTTCCGTCTTCGAAGATAATGGACGCTCTAAGGAGCCAAGAATAGTGAAGACCAATGAGCTGCGTTTCTGGCAGATTGGCGCAGAGCAAAGCTTGAAGCCGACGGTAACGGCAGTGAGAACCGGCTTCGCTACCACTAACCTGATTGTAAATGATGGTAAAATCAAACGTGAAACACCGGCATCGACTCCTCAGCAAGCATTGTTGATGGGGCTGGCTGAACGTGCTGATGTGCTGGTGGATTTTAGAGGTTTGCCTGATGGCACCATTATCACGATGACCAATACCGCCCCTGATGCGCCTTTTGGCGGTTTCCCTGACATTCATGCTGATGCAGATACGACTGGTCAGGTGATGCGCTTTGTGGTTAATCATGCGTTATTGGGCTTAAGTCCTTCGGATGAACTGCATCCTAAGCTGGGTGACACGATTCAAGTCACCAACAGAAGAGGCAAAGTGAAAACAAAAGTGGTTGACGAGACCCTTTTAAGCACAATCCTCAACCCGGATACTGCAGCGACATCACCCTGGAATATTCGCGTCGTACCCGCAGCGCTTGATAATTTCACCGTAGAAGTCACCAATCCGGTAACACGTGAACTGGCGCTGTATAGTGGACCCCGAAAACTGGACAATAGGTTAAGATATAAGAGCTAACCTAATGGGGAACCTAAAAATGAGTAGAAAGAGAAAATCAT